>JBBSVF010000054.1:0-14314 GCA_038233745.1 Gemmatimonadales bacterium | reverse complement strand
GTTGCCCACAAACATGGGACAAATTGCCCCACGGCTAATCACCGCAGCACTCAGTCGCCCGCCTCGGCCAGAACTCCGATCTCCTCTTCGACCTCCCGAGACGCCGTCAGTCCGCGAGCATATTCCGTCTCCCGCGGCTCCCTGGCCGACGGCGCCAACCCCTGCTCCTGCGCCATCGCCACGATCTGGTCGTCGATCGTGCGCGTGTGGTGCATCGAACAGAACTTCGGCCCGCACATGGCACAGAACTCCGCGCTCTTGAAATACTCCGCCGGCAGCGCCTCGTCGTGATACTCGCGCGCGCGCTCAGGGTCCAGCGACAGATTGAACTGCTCGTTCCAGTCGAACTTGTAGCGGGCTCGGCTCAGCGCGTCATCGCGATCGGTCGCGCCCGGACGTCCGCGCGCGATGTCCGCCGCGTGCGCCGCGATCTTGTACGCGATCACGCCATTCCGCACGTCCTCGGCATTCGGGAGTCCCAGATGTTCCTTCGGCGTCACATAGCACAACATGTCCGCCCCGTACCAGCCGATCATCGCCGCGCCGATCGCGCTGGTGATGTGGTCGTAGCCCGGCGCGATGTCCGTCACGAGCGGTCCCAGTGTATAGAAGGGCGCCTCGTTGCAGATCTCCTTCTGCTTCCGGACATTCATCTCGATCTGGTGCATCGGGATGTGACCAGGGCCCTCCACCATCACCTGGACGTCCTTCTCCCACGCCCGTCGGGTCAGCTCGCCCAGCGTCTCGAGCTCAGCGAACTGCGCACGATCGCTGGCGTCGTGAATCGAGCCGGGCCGCAGTGAATCACCCAGCGAGATGGTGACGTCATACTTCCGCAGGATGTCCAGCACATCGTCGTAGCGCTCGTACAGCGGATTCTGCCGGCGGTGATGCATCATCCACACGGCGTGCAGAGAGCCGCCACGGCTCACGATGCCAGTCACGCGTCCGTACACCAGCGGCAGGTGCTCGAACAGGATCCCGGCGTGGATCGTCATGTAGTCCACCCCCTGCTTCGCCTGGTGCTCGATCACCTCCAGCAGCAGTTCGGCGGTGAGATCCGTGACTTCCTTCACCTGCTGAATGGCCTGATAGATCGGCACGGTCCCGATGGGCACCGGTGACGCCGCGATGATGGCCTCACGCGTCTCGTCCAGGGCCGTTCCTGTGGACAGGTCCATCACCGTGTCCGCGCCGTACTTCACCGCGAAGTGCAGCTTCTCCAGCTCGCCTTCGATGTCCGAGGTCACCGCCGAGTTGCCGATGTTGGCGTTGATCTTGACCTTCGACACCTTGCCCACCGCCATCGGCTTGAGCGACGTGGCCAGGTGATTGACGTTCGCGGGAATGACCAGCCGTCCGCGTGCTACCTCGCTGCGCACGAGTTCCGGGTCCAGATTCTCCCGCTCGGCCACGAACCGCATGGCGTCGGTGATCTGTCCATCGCGTGCGAACCGCATCTGCGTGTTGCTCTTCATCTCATTGACTCCCTACGCCGGTACGAACCGGATCAGGTGCAACGGGTGTCTCTCAGCCCGGCACGGACGTGTGCGGGGCACCCCGGTCTTGTACTGTGAAATCTATACGAGTGGCGGGGGGAGGAGTGCGGTGCAGCGGGCCGACGGCGAGTGATCTGCAACTGTCGCCCTGAGCCGAAGGCGCACGACCTGCAGTTGCGTGGTGGTGCCGAGCGGACTACAGATCCTTCGCTGCGCTCAGGATGACGTGTCGTCCTGAGCCAACGGCGAAGGACCTGCAGTTCTCGGCGCCACGGCGCCCCAAACGCTACCCGCACACGGGTCGTCTGCCTTCCGGTGATGAACTTCGGCAACAGTCGCCATCGCCAGTGTGCCTGTGCGCTGGATCGTTCGTCTCAGCAACGGTCCGGCGTCTCGGGCGACGCTATTCCCCGACTCCCGCGTGCATGCCGTCACTCGCCAGCACTCCGGCCAGCGCTGTAATCGCCATCACGGCCGGCGACGAAGCGGCCTTGTCGATGGGTGCGCCGCCGCCGCGCTCCACCTCTGCCAGCTGTCCGTCGAACGGCACTTCACCCACCAGCCGCATGCTGTGCGCGCGACAGAAATCGGCGATGGCCCCGCGGTCGGCGTCGTCGCGCACCTTGTTCGCGACCACGACAACATCGGGAATGCCCAGCTCCGTCGCGAGCGCCGCGACATTGCGCGCCGTCTCCATCGATCGATAGTACGGCTCCAGCACCGCAACGAGGCGACCGACATGCTTGCCGGTCCCTCGGCTCAGATGCTCGAGGCCTGCCTCCATGTCGACGACCACATGGCGATCGCTCTCCGCGCGGGCAACCACCTCACCAAGAAAGCCACGGACCGTGGCGTGGGCGCTGCAGAGTCAACCAGCCCCCCCGTGTCCCACCTTGCCCATGACCATCAGTTGCACGTCGTCGGGACCACGAATGGCGAACTCCCGTATCAGTGCCTCCGGGTCGGCGGTGAACACGGTGCGCACGGTTCCGTCCTCGTCGGTCACCCGCTGCATGAGGTTTCGAGGCAGCGTCGCAATAGCCGCGGCGCGTTCGGGGGAAATCCCGAGCACGCTGGCCAGGTTGGGATTCGTGTCGGCGTCGATCGCCAGCACGTCACGCCCGGAGCGCGCCATGACGCGCGCGAGTGTGCCGGCGATGGTTGTCTTTCCGGTGCCGCCCTTCCCCGCTATGGCGATCCGCATGTGCTCCTCAGGTCGTGCGTGACGAAGGCGGCGCTCAGTGCGCCGCGCGATGCTGGCGCGCATGACATTCCGCGGCGCCCCCTTCACTCGTGTGACAGTCGCAGTTCGGGTCGCTGCATTCGCCATGGCCCTGGCTCAGCAGCGGAGCGAACTCCGCAGCGAACCGCCGCGCTGCTTCACGACGTCCGGTCTCCGTGAGACGATACTCCGCCCCGCGATTCATGTCCAGCGCGACATCACCGCGCTCCACGAGACGGTCCAGGGTGCGGCGCACCAGTGGCTCGATGAGGTTGGTGAACCGCGTGATGCCCTCCAGGCTGGCGACGCCGCCGAACCCTTCGCCCTCGAACCAGTACAGGAGCTCGAGCAGTTCATCCTCGCGGGCAATGCCCTCTCCTGCTGTGTCTTCGCTCATAGCAGCTTCTCGACTTCATGGATGGCACGCTCGACCGACGCGGCAACCGCCGGGCTGAGTTCAGTCGTGATCTCGTCCACCGATGCCGGTTCGCACGCCACGAGATAGATCTCGCCAGGAAGAGGGCCCAGCGCCTGGGCAACCTCCAGGGCGCGCGACGGCACCGTGGTGTGCATATCGATGTCCCGCGTGGGGCGGACTTCGTCGATGACGAGCGTGTACACCGTCCCGGGCACACCTCCGCGCACCATCGCATCGATGATGATGAGGCGATCATAGGGCGACATCAGCTCCTGCGCCAGCCGGATCCCTCCCGTTCCCACGTCGAGCAACTCCACCGACTCGCAGGCCACGCCGCGCTCCGCGAGACGCCGCAGCACTTCCACGCCGAAGCCGTCATCTCCGCGGAGCACCTGACCGAAACCAGCGATGAGAGTGCGCGTCAATGTTACTTCGCCGGCACGTACGGAGCCGCCGCGTCGCCCCACAGCGCGCGCAGTCGCGCGTCGCGACCGCATGCGCGGCGATAGGCCTCGTACCGGACCGCGTGCCGGACAGCGAAATGCTGGTGATAGTCCTCGCCGCGCCAGAACGGAGCATCGGCAACTACCTCGGTGACCACCGGCGTCTTGAAGTGTCCGGATTTCTGCAGCGCCTCCCTGGAGCGAAGCGCTGCCGCCTGCTGCGCTGCGCCGTGCGTGAAGATCACCGTACGGTAATCCGATCCGCCGTCGCAGAATTGCCGGTCCTTCGTGACCGGGTCGATATTGTGCCAATACACGTCGAGCAGCTTCTCATAGGTCACCTTGGCCGGGTCGTATTCAACCAGAACCGTTTCGGTGTGCCCCGTGGTGCCCGTATTCACCTGCTCGTAGGTGGGATTCTTCGTGTGGCCACCGGCGTACCCCACCGTCGTGGAGACCACGCCGGGCACATGCGCGAACGGCCGCTCCATGCTCCAGAAGCAGCCGCCCGCAAACATCGCGGTGTCGCGCGACCCGGCTGCTGCGGCAGCGCCGGTCGCCATGTCACTCACCTGCACCACGCGCGGTGAATCCACCGTCGCTTTCGAGACGGACGGCGGTAGCGTGGCAGCCACCAACTGGGCCGGCTCGGCCTTCAGGTCGGACTTTCCACAGGCAGCCACGCTCGCCATCAGCAGGCATGCAGCGAACACTCGGGACGGGCCCATGATGCTCCTTTCGCTATCAGTGCGGGTTGCCTGGGATACGTTACGCCAGGCACCCTTCAGGTTTCACGGCCACGGCCCATTCCGGCCGCGCGATTACGCCGCCCGCGGTTGCTCGGACAGTGCTTCACCGCGTAGTAGTTTTGCGCGGGTCGGGGATAATCGTGACGTCGTCCTCGTCGAGCACGCGCTGAACAGGAAACGGGGCCTGTCAGCGCCGCGTTGCGCCGCACTGCGGGATCGGCGTAGACGCTTCGGCCAAATGCCCGAGGCAGTTGGCTGCTACCGGAGTGTACGTGTGGACACTCGCCCGCCGATTTCTGGCCGCCCTTCAGGCTCAGGCGCGTGGCATGTCAGAGCTCATCCCCGCTCCATGCGCGCCCCGCGCCGATGCAATCAAGGCCTCGCCCGCCGACCAGACCGCGGCGCCGAGCATCAGAACATCCTTCGCCAGAAATCCACCGGGATTGCCCGAGAGAAACGGGAACCCGTATCCCTCCTGCCATACTCCCGGCGTAGTGAAAAGAAGGCTCAACGTGATCAAAGACATCACGATGGCGCCCATGCTGCCAATCGCCGAGAGCTTCGGCGCGAACGCTCTGGAAGCGATGAGGAGACCAAGGATAATCTCGATAACGCCCAGCACCTCGGCAAAGGCCTGTACGCTCATCAGGCTGTAGCCCCAACTGAGGAGCGGGCTATGCATGGCCAGCATGTGAACGCCCTCTGCCTCGTACTTCGCGAACTTGAGCGCACCAATCCACACCAACGTCACCACCAGCCCGTAACGAAGGATGAGGCCCCCGATGCGCACGAGCGATTGCCCGCGAGCATCGTCCCGCACGGTATTCGTGGTGTTCTGCATCTGGAGGTCCTCGTTTCGGGGGAATATGGATCGAAGCGGTGAACCGTACCGTGCGCGATTCTCGCTCGTTGGTCCAGTGCTCCTGCCGGCGCGACGGGACTCGCATATCGCGAGCCACGACCCTCGGTGTCGGACGCACCCGAGTCCGTCGTCTATCATCTGGTGCTAAGCGCTACGCTGCGCGCGGTTCTCTCGCCAGCGCGGACGCGAGTGTGCCCTGTTCCGTCGGCTGCTCGTGGCCCCAGAGAAGAAGAAGCGCGAAGATGCCATAGATGGGGAGGTGCCCGACCAACTCCCGCCAACCAAGGAACGGAAGAGTGAGGTTGAAGGGCACCAGCGTGACGAGGATGAGCAGGCGTACGTACGCGCCAGAGAGGAGGATGAGGCCGATCGTCAACTCCACCGTCCCTGCGATGATCAGGAACGTGGTATCGTTGATCCACGACATGCCGATCGCCGGAAAAAAATTGAAGTGGTGTTCGGCAAGGAACGCGAGTCCCATGGGGAGATTCCAGAGCTTCTCCGTGAACGCGACCACGATGATTCCAATGGCGGTGCAGGAACGCAGAACGGGCACGACGTACGGAATGAGCCTCTTGACCGGACGATGCAGCCGCTCCATCACCATGTCGAAGGCGAGTGGCCCGCGACCGGTGACGAAGAGAAAGAAGGCCACACCGAGGACCTCGGCGTGCTCGAACAGGCGGATCGGGCCGAAGAGGATTACGCCTGCGAGCCAGAGCCCGCCCAGCGCTATTGCAGCCGGACGGGCCAGCGCTCCATACACGAAGCTCAACCCGATCGCGATCTCCGCGAGGCCCATCACACCGCCCAGCAGATTCACGGGGAGCTCGAGGTTGGGCACGAAGAGCTGCCGGCTGATGCCGCTCACGAGGAGCGTGATCCCCATGTGGACGCCGATCACGAGCGGCACCCACGACAGCAGCTTCTCGTAGTTTTCCCAGCTCATGCCGAGCTGTACCGGGCCAGGCGCTACACTGCGCTGCCTGAATGCACGCCAGAGCGCCGTCGTGACAGCGGTGACTCCAATGGCGACCGCCATCGGGATCCAGCTCTGCGGCTCGCTCCAGCGATCGAACTGGACGGGGAAGTGCGCTTCATCGGTGAACCATCGCTCATGCAGAATCATCACGCGGCCTCAGGCTGAAGGTTCCGTTACGCGCCAACGACGCCCAGCGCGCACCACGTCACGCCTCATCGCAATCATGCTCGGCTCAACACCGCGTGGGCGGCGTGCATGCCACACATACCATGAACGGCGCCCCCCGGCGGCGTGGACGCCGAGCAGAACCAGACGTCGTCCCGCGACGTGGCGTACGGCACGCGGCGGATGGTGGGCCGGAAGAAGAGTTGGCGAAGATCCATCGCACCGCCGCTGATGTCTCCACCCACCAGGTTCGCGTCGTGCGCTTCCAGTGCACCGGGCCCCATCACGGCCCGCGCGAGGATGTGCTCGCGAAAACCCGGCGCGAACCGCTCCACCTGCCGTTCGATGCGGTCCGTCATGTCCACCGTCGAGCCGTTCGGCACGTGGCAGTACGCCCACGCCGTGTGCTGTCCCGAAGGAGCACGCGTGGGATCGAACAGGCTCGGTTGCCCGAGCAGCACGAAGGGCGCGCCGGCCGTTTCATTGCGCCAGGGAGCGTCCTCTGCGGCACTGATCTCGCCGAGCGTGCCGCCGAGGTGCACCGTGGCGGCGCGTGCGCACTGCGCGCTCGCCCATGGGATCGGCGACGCGAGCGCCCAGTCCACCTTGAACACGCCGGCACCGTATCGATAGCGCGCGAGCGCCGCGCGATACGACGACGTCCACGCGGTTCCTTCGAGTGCCAGCGCCTGTCGCGGGGTGAGGTCCAGCAACACGGCGCGCGCGGATGGAAGCTCGCGCAACGACGTCACCGGTGCACCGGTCACGATCTCGCCACCCAGCGAGCGAAAGTACGACGCGAGCGCGTCCGCAATGCGCTGCGAGCCGCCCTGCGCGATGGGCCACCCAACGGTGTGGCCCGCGATCGCCAGAGTGAGCGCGAACGCGGCGGTGGGCGACGCAGTCAGGCGCAGCCCCGCGTGCGCGCCAATGCCGCCAAAGAGCGCGCTGGCCCGACCACCCCGGACACGATGGCGCGCCAGGCCGTCGGCCGATCGGATGCCGTGCCATCCGAACCGCGCCAACAGCAGCGGATGATGCGGAATGCGCAGTGGCGCCAGCACGTCCGTCATCAGCTCCGACCATCGCGTCACGAATGGGTCCACCAGCGACTCGTACGCTCTCGCATCCGCGCCGAGGGTCGCACCCGTGGCACTCGCGGTTCGCTCGAGCAGCGCAACGGTTCCGTCGTCGAATGGATGGGCGAGCGGTGCTCGCGGGTGCACCCACTCCAATCCGTGATCGGCAAGCGGCAGTGAGCGGAAGAATGGAGACGCCACGGCCATGGGATGCACCGCGGCACACACGTCATGCGTGAATCCGGGCAGTGTCAACTCGGCCGAGCGGAGGCCGCCGCCGACGACCATCGCCGCTTCGCGGAGCAGCACGCGGCGGCCGGCACGCGCCATCGTGATAGCGGCGGCCAATCCATTCGGTCCAGAGCCGATCACGATGGCGTCGTAGGCGTGCGGCACTCAGCCGCCTGCGGCCGCGGTCCCGACCACCACTTCGATCACGCCGTCGCTCACGCGCACAGGGAACACCACGAGTTGCTCTTCTTTCGACGCCTGTGGATAGTCGAGGCGGTGCCCGGTGCGCACGTCGTACCGGCAGCCATGCCAGCTGCAGATCAGCTCCGTGCCTTCGAGCGTGCTGTAATCGAGGGGCAGCGGACCGTCACCGCAGGCGTTCTGCACGGCGAAGAATTCCCCGTCCGCGTGAACCAGCAGCACTGCCCGACCGTCGAGAACAACCGCCCGCAGGCTGCCTGGCGCCATCGTCTCCGCATCGCAGACCGCGCGGTAGACCGGTCGAAACGCGCGCTGCAGCGCGGCGCGGGGCAGGAAGACGGAATCCGACGGCGCGGCACGGACCTTCGTGCCATCGCGCACCTCCAGCTCCTGAAAGCCGAGAAAGCCGGCTCGCAACGCCTCTTCCACATCCCGGTGTGCGGCGGCGTATTCCACCTCGCCAGACACCGGAGCACCGTGAAGGCGCACAGACACGACGCCGCCGAGCACCTCCACGAGTTCGACGTCCACCCCGTGCGCATGCAGGTGACCGCGCACCGCGTCGAGAGCTTCCTCGGCTAGCGTACGTCGATCGACGGCGAGCAGATCGTACGACATCATCAGGAGCCGGATTGCCGGATCGGCGGTGAGGCGGTTCACGAACGCGTCGCCCGCCATCGACTGGATGGCGCCCATGAGATGCGTGAGCGCGGTGCGGTGCACGGCGTCGATTCGATCGAGCAGGGCGGTGGTCGCTTCGCCCACCGCCGGATCGTCATGTGCCGTCAATCTGGCAATGAGCTCTTCCACTTCCACGAGCAGGTCGCTCGACAGCTCCTCCTGCACGACGCGGTCTGCCGGATCGCTGTCGTCGCCACTCACGGCAGCGCCGACGGTGCGGGTGGAGTTCGCGATACTCCGCCAAGTGGCGCGATCGGCAGCGCGTCACCCGCTCGTACATCGGTCGCGAGACGGAGCACGAGCTGCTTCACCGGTTCGTATGCCGCCGCGACTGCGGGACTCATCTCGTCTCCGAACGCATGCTCGAGCGGCTCCACCTCCACGACCAGCACCTCGGCGGGCAGGGCCTTCATCCATTCAGTGACGATGAGGGTGTTGTCGAGGAGGATCACCCCGGTCACGGCATCCGTCACGGCGCGCTGGATTTCCTCGTCCGAGGGAAGCACGTGGTCCCACCGGTAGGCAGCGATCGTCCCGGGAGCACGTCCGTCCTCGCGCGCGATCGCGGTCACGAACACCGCGCGCGTGATCGGCGCGACGAGTGCCTCGTCCAGCAGCCACTGTCCCACTGCCACGGGACCGTAACAGAGATCCTCGATCAACAATCCCGGAGGATCCGCGAGTGGCTCGAGCTCGTCACTCATGACGATACCGAGGGAGTGGTCGCGCAGGTTGCGGTAGCCTACGCCACCGATCACTGTGCGCATGCTGTCGTCATCAGCCGTCCAACCCACACGCGCAGGTATTCACCTCGCGCGTGATCATGCCGGCCTCCGACTGAATGTGCGTGGTGCACGGCATGCACGGATCGAAGCTCCGGATGGCGCGCAGGATGTCGATACCGCGAAACTTCGCCGGATCGGTGCTCTCCTCGAGGAGCGGCGTGTTCATCACTGCCTCCTCGTACGGTCCTGGCTGGCCCCAGCGGTCGGTGGGCGATGCATTCCACGTGGAAGGCGTGACGATCTGATAGTTCGACACCGCTCCACGATCGAGCACGAGGTGATGCGTGAGGTAGCCGCGACCGGCACCCCAGAATCCCACGCCCATCTGCTCGCCCTTTTTGGGGATCTCGAACTTGGTCGCTGTCTTCGTGTCGCCATCCTTGAGACGCTCCATGCACGCCAGCCACGTATTCATGGCAATCATGGCCGTCCAGCCCACGCAGTACGCACGGGCGCGATTTCGCTCGAAGGCGTTCCAGACGTCGGGCACCTTCCACTCGATCTCCGTTTCCGGAAGCTTGCCCTTGGGCAACCGGATCTTCAGCGAATGTCCGGTGGACTCGATGAACGGATTGTCGGGCATCTTCTGGGCGACCGCTGTGTTCCAGAGGCGCCCGTAACAACCCGCCTCCATGCCGTACCGGTCCCACCGCGGTGCCGTATCCCAGGTGTACTTCTCCTTCCAGCTCTGCGCGCCCGGCTTCGGCTTCGTGACCTTGTTCCACGGATGATATGGGCTCATGGGATTTCCCGACGGATCCGTCGCGAAATGTTGCTTCTGCCCACTGCCCGTCCATTCGTCGTAATACGAGTGCTCGACGAACTCCTCGATGCCCATGTTGAGCTTGTGGAGGTCGGTGGTCACCAGCTCGCCGTCCACGATCACGCCCGGCGTCGCCCACCGCTTGTTGCCCCACTCGTTCGCGTTCTTGTACGTGGTGTCGTAGCTGTCGGGATCATCGAAGATGCCGGTATCGATGATGTTGGCCCGCCGCGAGCCCACCTTCTTGTACTGGGGATCGTACTCATAGAAGAAGTTGGTGAGATCCTCCCAGATCCCAGCGATCTTCTTGCCGTAGTCGAAGAACTGGCTGAGCCGCAGGTACATCTCGTTCATCACCGACAGGTTGATCGTGGAGCTCATGCCGCCGGGCACGATGGTCTGCGGATGCGGATACTTGCCGCAGATGAGCACATACGCCTCGCGCGCCACGCGCGTCATGTGCAACGCCTCGAGATACAGGCCGCCGCTGAGCGGATTGAGGTCCACCATCAGGTCGTGCATCGTGCGGTAGCCATGCAAATGCGTGTGCGGTGCTTCCGTGCTCTTCGCCCGTTCGATCATCCCCGGGTTCGTTCCCTTGACGATGATCTCCGAATAGTCGGGACCGGCGAGCAGGTGCAGGTGCAGCGGATTGTCGTAGAGAAACTCCAGCGACAGCGCGAGATTGCGCACCAGCACGCCGAGTGGCGGAGGCTGGCAACCGATGGCCATCTCGATGGCGAGCGCGGAGCAGGTGGAGTGCACGCCGCCGCACACCCCGCACGCCCGGCTGGTGATGTAGATCGCATCGCGTGGATCGCGGCCGATCATGATCACCTCGTACCCGCGGAACAGCGTCGCCACCGACCGGGCCTCCAGCACCTGTCGCGCCTTCACATCCGCGACGGTGTGAAAGGCGAGCGCGCCGGCGACACGGGTGACCGGATCGAAGTCGACATCCGTCACGTCGTGGCCATTCTTCTTCACCAGCTCCTTGATCCGCTCCGGATCGAGCTGTTTCGGAATACCCACGGGTTCCGCGACGGCGATGGAGTACGGATTGGCGGCACCGTCCCTCAGGAACGCCTTGCCCTGCGCGTCGAAGTCGATGGGGAGATTCTTGAAGCACATGAGACGAACTCCGTGGGCGGCCGGTCAGCCGATCTTGAAGACAGTGGCGACGCGCCCGAGGTGGCGGTCGGCGGCCTGAATGCCGGTGAGAAGCTGCACGAGAGCGCCGTTGATCGTCGTCAGCTTTTCGGGCAGCGGCATCGTGTGGCCGGCGACCACCTCGAGCCCGTCGGCGATCGCCGAGACGTGGCGCCGCGCGCCGATGAGCTGCCAGGCGATGGCGATCAGATAGCCCGCCAGCGCAACGACCACCAGCGCGACGGTGATGAGCGTGAGAATCACGAGCATGTGAACCTCCTCATGAGGCACGTTGGGCAAGCACCGTCGCCGCGGTGTCCAGCTTCTCGGCGATCTGGCCAGCGACGCCGACCATCGCCGATCCGACGGCGATCGTGGAGTCGAGCGCCGGAATGTGTGAGGTGTTCGCGGCAATGCCGGCCGCGGCGGTGAGCGTTTCAGCCGCGTACCGATTGATCGAACGCGCGGCGACGTACGTTCGATGCAGCAGCATAACGGACAGTGGAACGAACAGGACCAGGGTGACGCCGAGCCCGATCCACCAGAGCACGAACACCGCGTTCGGCATGTCGGCAGTGGTGGTCATGGCATCACCTGCTGCGACACCGCGGTGATCACGCCCCCGAGATTCCCGTCGACGGCGATCAATCCGTCGCGCACCGAGGTGAGCGTCGCATTGAGGGCCGTGACCTGAGTGGGAATCATGCCTGTTTCCACCTCGATGGCGCGTACGCCCACGCGAATCTTCGAGAGATAGCTCGCCTTCGTGCCGTAGCCCTTTTCCTCCCCACCGATGTCCGCGAGGGTCGACGAGATCAGATTGAGGAACAGCGCGAGCGCGATGAAGAGCGCCGATGCCGCGAGCACCGACAGGGCCATGAGCACGGTGAAGAAGTTCATGGGCGCCACCCCGCTCCGAGCACGCACGCCGGACATCCCGGGCAGCTCTCGGCGTGCTCCTTGATCGCCGCCGTGGCCCCGATCACCCCGACCGCCGACGCGAGGATCTGCGACGCCGCGCGATTGGTCTTCTCGAGCATCGAGAGCTGGATGGTATTGTTGGCGATCCGCTGGCCGACGTTCCAGATCAGTGACACGCCGGCGTTGATGTCCTTCGCCGCGCGGAGGATCAGCACGAGCAGCGCGGCCACGACGCCGAGCACGACGGCGAAAACCACCAGTGAGATCGTCCAGGCCATGCTGATGGTGTCCGGTGATGGATGGTTCATTGGTTCAACGCCTCCCGCTCTTTGTGGTGGCGAACAAACACGTCCTTCGCGTTCGGCTCAGGACAATAGAAGACGGGCTCATCATACTCCCGCGTGCGACTCGAGTGCGGCGGCCAGTGATCCGCCGGTCTGCTCGATCTGCTGCACGGTCGCCAGCAGCTCGCCAGCGACGTCGTTCGTGGTCTCGAGTGCCCAGATGGGCATCGTGTACTCACGGATGCGCTCTGCAGCGGCAAGTGCTCGTACCGCCTCGGCGTAGATGCCGCGTGCGGTCCGCCAGATGACGATCAGCAGCGTGGCGGCGATGAGCACCACCACCGCGGCAACTCCCATCCAGATCTTCCAGGCAAACCACAGATCGGCGTCGCTCATTTTCCCTCCGATACACTGTCGTCCAGGTAATCGCTCGGCAGGCCGGGACGCGTGGCGCCCCAGAGCCATTCTTCCTCGCCCGCATGTCGGCCCGGCTTGCGGGCGCCCCAGTGCTGCCATCGCTGGTAGAAGAACTCCACTGCTTTCAGGGTCATGCTCTCGCCAGGTACGTTCGCCCAGCCGCTCGGCACCTGGTTCGTCACGTCCCAGCGCACCTCGCGGCTCGCGTTCTGGTTGCTGAGGCGGCGCATGCGGCGGATGAAGGCGCCCACGCTCTTTGACATGGTGGTAGAGATAATTCCGCCAGGCGGCGCCTTGTAGAATGGCGAGAACTTGTCCGGAAAGCCCGGCATCGTGCAGGCGATACAGATGCCACCCGCCTCCATGCACCCGCCCATGTGGTTGATGGCGCCACGCTTCACGATGTTGCAGTTCACCACCGGCCCCCAGCAGCCGATCTCCACAAGGCATTCCTTTTGGCCGTACTCCGTCGCGAACACGCCTTCTTCGTAGTAGCCGGCCCGCGAGCAGCCTTGATGCACGGTTTCCCCGTAAAGCCATGAGGGACGCCCGAGCTCGTCGAACGCGGGCAACGGTCCCAGCCCCTGGAGAAAGAGCAGGATGGCGAACACCGTCTCCGTGAAGTTGTCACCCTGCGGCGCGCATCCCGGAATGTTGATCACCGGCAGTCCGAACGCGCTGCGGTAGTCCTTCCCGAGGAAGTCCATCACGCTCATTGAACCGGTAGGATTGCCCTCGGCCGAGGGGATGCCTCCCCAAGTGGCGCAGGTGCCGATGGCAATGGTGGCGGCGGCGCCCGGCGCGAGGCGGGTGAGCCATTCGGCGGTCGGCACCATCTTGCTCTCGCCTCCCTCTCCCCCCAGCACTTCCGAGCCCATCCCCGACCAGTAGCCGCCAGTGCGCGCCGCGATGCGCTCGTCAGGCACCGAGCCCTCGAACACGACGACGTACGGATCCTCGAGCTTACCGGCGTGCGCATCCTTGAAGGATTGCATGAACTCCGATCCCGCTTCCACCGAGAGCACCGGATGATGAAGCAGCATCTTGGGCATGGCAGGCACGGTGCCCAGAAGCAGCCCCTCGATGCCCGGGTTCGTCGCACCGGCTACGGTGATCGTGCAGCCGTCGCACGACATCCCGGCCATCCAGAACACGTGGATATTCTTGAGCGGCCCGAGCGGAAGGCGCTCCTGCTTCTCCTCCGGCAGAGTCGCCGGAATGGGTGGCTGGCCACCAGTGAATTTCTTTGTATCCGTCATCGTCCCTCCCCCCAGTCGCACTGCATGATCAACAGATCCTCGGAAGCGGATCTCCCACGAGCATGTCCAGCACGCGCGAGCCACCGATTCCCGTTCGTAACAGCACCATTCCCATCGGTTCCGCCTGTACCTCGCCGATCATCGCCGCATCCCCACCCAGCGGATGCCCACGCAACGCCGCGAGCGCTGCATCCGCCTCGGCCC
>JBBSVF010000053.1:0-14375 GCA_038233745.1 Gemmatimonadales bacterium | reverse complement strand
TTCGCGCCGCGCCGGATGATCGAATGCGTCAGATGGAGGACCGGCAGCGAGCATGGGCCTTGTCCCTGGCAACATCGCTCGCGCCGCAGCTTGCCGGGACCACGCTGCGCGACGCACTGACCGCGGTCGATCAGGACCGACCGAACCTCATCGCGGCATTCAACCGCGCCGTGGAGGCGGGCGACGGCGGGTGGGCGCTGGCTTTCGTCGCGGCGACCTGGCGCTACTGGCAGATGCGGCGCGGCCTCGCCGAGGGGCGGCAGATCATGGAGCGCGCGCTCGCGCTCGACACGCCGGCTGGCGAGGAGGCGCTGCGCGCCGACGCGATGGTGGGAGCGGGGCAGTTGGCGCAGAACAGTGGGGACGTCGCCGGCGCGAGTGTCTTTTTCAATGAAGTGCTCACCATCCGCCGCCGGTCCGGCGATCGATCCGGCGTGACGCGCGCGCTGGCGGACCTCGGATGGCTGTGCTGGCGGCAGTGTGAATATCCGGAGGCGCGGCGGCAGTCGGCGGAGTGCCGCGCGCTCGCGCGCGAGATCGGTGATGAGGCACTGGAGGCTCTGGCGCTCGGCAACCTCGGCTTCACGGCACACTGCGAGGGCAATCTCGACGAGGCGCGCGCGGCGTTCAGCGCCTCGCGTGAGCTTCGCGCGCGGCGGGGCGACCGGCGCGGCGTGGCGTTCATGCAGACGGGAATGGCGTGGGGGCATTGTCGCGGCAACCAGCTCGACGAGGCCGAGCACCTGCTCACCGAGGCCGTGACCGTACTGCGCGAGATGGGCGACGAACGGCTGGAATCGTTCGCGCTCGATGTGCTGGCCGACGTGGCGTTGCGAAGGGGAGACGTGGCGGCCGCGCGCGCGATCATTGAACACACGCTGGCGACGATGCGACGGATCGGTGATCGCTGGAGCGCGGCACACGCGCTCTGGCTGCTGGCGCGCGCCGATATTGCCGACGGATTGGTAGACGACGCCCGGCGTCATGCGACGGAGAGCCTGATGTTGCGCCGCCAGATCGACGATCGCTACGGCGAGGCCGAGTCGTTGATGGTACAGGCCGACGTGCTGCGCCATGAGGGGCGCGGCGAGGCGGCGTCGGCGCTGATCGAGGAGGCGCGGTCGATCCGTAGCGCCATCGGCGATCGGATCGGCGTGACCGAGTGCGAAGCGGCGACTTCCGCGGCCGCATCCAGACCGGCACTCAAGTGAGCCAGCCATTCGACGACATCCGCCGCGAGTTCGGCGAGATGGACATCTACGTCTTCGACCAGTTCCAACGCGGCCGCATCACCGACGACATGCGCCTGCTCGACGCGGGCTGTGGTCATGGACGCAACCTCGTGTATCCGTTGCGCCGCGGAATGGATGTGTGGGGAGTTGACGGGGACGTCGCGGCGGTGGCCGAGGTGCGGAGGCTCGCCGCCTCGCTGGCGCCTCACCTGAAGGCTGAGGAGCGATTCCGGGTCGAGACCGTTGAGGCGATCAGCTTCGACGATGCGTCGTTCGACGTCGTGCTGAGCAGCGCGGTGCTGCACTTCGCGCGTGATGAGGCGCACTGGTGGGCGATGCTGCGGCAGATGTGGCGCGTCCTGTCGCCGGACGGACTCTTCTTCGCGCGGCTGGCGACGAACATCGGGCTCGAATCGCGGATGCAGGCGCTCGGGAACGGGCGGTATCGCATGCCGGACGGTTCTGAACGTTTTCTGGTCGACGAGGCGTTCATTGTCGCGGCGACGGCCGAGGTGGGGGGAACGCTCATGGATCCGCTCAAGACGAGCGTGGTGCAGGACCGGCGGTCCATGATGACGTGGGTGATGCGGAAGGCTCGGGGTTAGGTCTCATCCGGAGGACCGGGATCATGAATCGCTGCTATTATTTTTCTCCGGTATCAGCCGCGGGGAGGACGACGAGCTTCGCGTCGCGCGTAGCTGTATTGAAGCTCCTGTCCCTCCATGGCAGCCGCGGATGGCATTGTATGTGCCCCTTCTCCAACGGGGCCACACGCGGCCTCTCGAGGTCGCTTCGCGTCGCCAGCGCGCCAGCCCATCGACGCAGGCAATCCTTTCACCAGCAACGGATGAGGATACCATGATGACGATGCAATCCATACTCAATCGCTGTACTCGCACTGTAGCGCCCATCGCGATTGCCGCGATGCTCCTTGGCTCCACGACGGGTTGTGCCGGCGCCAAAGTCATGGATGGTCCCAGGACAGTGGTGATGTTCACGAACAACGCGCTCGGCCAGGCCGACGTTTACGTGGTGGGCACTTCCAGTTTCAGAATCGGCACCGTGATGCCGGGCCGGACCGCCAGCCTGGAAGTCCCGGAGAGCATCATGAGCGCCTCGACCATTCGAATCGTCGCGCAGATACTCGCGCAGCCGACCGCGGTCTCATCGGGTCCGCTGGTGCTCAACCGTGGCGACCGTCTGAACGTCACGCTCCCGCTTTCCGCGAATATGCTGACGGTGCTGCCGGGGGGCTGACCGCGGCGTCATGACACACTGACTTTGCCGAGTCCGCACCGGCTCAACGCATCCCGAGTGCGGAGGCGGTCTCCGGCACGTGCACCATCCTTCGGATATTCCACTCACGAATCGAGGTGCGGGTGCGTCACCTCGGACAGCTGGCAGCAGTCGTGGGACTGTGGCTCGCAGCCTACGGAGTGGGAGGGTCGCCTGGGAGCGCGCGGCGACGCGGTGGCGCACGACTTTTCGACGCCCGTGAAGCGGCTGCGCGGATACGCGACGGCGGAGTTCTCCGCCTCGTACGGACTGCTGGGTATGGCGATGCTGGCAGCAGAGGCAGGCGTTGCTCGCGTCGAGCATGAGGGATGGTCGTGGACAGCGCGCGAGCACGCAACCAACTTCTCATACGCGGCTTGAGTTCCGGACCTGCGTTTAGCTTCCACATTCGCACGACGACGTGAACGCCCCGATCCTTCGCGCCGAGTTGGCCTGCCCGTTCTGCGCCCACGTCGAGACGCTCGACATGCCGGTTAATGCGTGTCGCTTCTTCCACGAGTGCGTATCGTGCGCCGCCCTGATCCGGCCCCGCGCGGGCGACTGCTGCGTCTTCTGCTCGTTCGGCTCGGTCCCCTGTCCTCCCCGACAGCAGGGGAGATCGGGTTGCTGTGACGCCGTGACGGTATCTTGACACAGGGCCGTACCGGCGCGCGGCGCGCCAAGCCCCTGCATAGATTGCGGGGGACTACCCGCATCTGCGTGCGTCCAGCCCGTACCTCCTCCACCGCCCGTTCGTGACCGTCATTCCGCCGACAACGGCCCTCACTCCACGCCGGCCCTTTCTCCTCCGCCTCGGCGTACTCGTCGAGGACGTTCGTCGCCAGGAGGACCGCCTCGCGCTCCTCCTCAGCCTGGTCATCGGCGCCCTCGTGGGGCTGGTGACTGTGGCCTTCATGCTCCTCACCGGCCGCCTCTCCGCGCACATGTATCCCGCCGGCGGCGACGGCTGGCGCCGCATCCTCGTGCCCACGCTCGGCGCCCTGGTGAGCGGCATCCTGCTCGTCCGCTTCTTCCCGGACGCGCGCGGCAGCGGCATCCCCCAGACCCGCGCCGCGATCTTCATCCACGACGGGCGCATTTCACTCAGGACCGTCGTCGGCAAGTTCGTGTGCTGCGTCACCGCCCTCGGCAGTGGTATCGCCCTCGGGCGCGAGGGTCCCTCAGTCCAGATCGGCGCCGGCATTGCTTCCGTGCTGTCACGGCGGCTGGGGCTCAGCCGTGCGCAGGTGCGCTGGCTGGTGCCCGTGGGCGCCTCCGCGGCGCTCGCCGCCGCCTTCAACACGCCGATTGCAGCCGTGCTGTTCTCCCTCGAGGAGATCATGGGCGACCTCCACGCGCCGATCCTCGGCTCGGTGGTGCTCAGCTCCGTCACGTCGTGGATGGTGCTGCACCTGCTGCTGGGCGACGAGCCGCTGTTCCACGTCTCCGCCTATCATCTGGTGAGCGCGTGGGAGCTGCTCGTCTATGTGGTGCTGGGCGTGGTGGGCGGACTTGGCTCGGTGGCGTTCGTGAAACTGCTGCTCTGGCTGCGGAAGCACTTTTACCAGTTGCCGAAGAACACGCTCTGGGTTCAGCCGATGATCGGCGGCCTCACGGTGGGCCTGATCGGCTTCGTCGTGCCGCAGGTGCTCGGCGTGGGCTACGATCAGGTGGACCGCGTGCTCGGGGGCGAGGTAATGCTGCGGTTCGTGGTGCTCCTTGCAACGCTCAAGATCGTGGCGACCGCGGTCTGCTACGCCTCGGGCAACGCTGGGGGCATCTTCGGGCCGAGCATGTTCATCGGAGCGATGCTGGGCGCGGCGGTGGGACGGGTGGCGCACATCGCGTTGCCGAATGTCACGGCAGACGCGGGTGCGTATGCGCTGGTCGGAATGGGCACGGCGTTCGCCGGCATCATCCGCACGCCGCTCACGTCGGTGATCATGATCTTTGAGGTCACGCGCGATTACACGATCATCGTCCCACTCATGATCTCCAACCTCACGGCGTTCTACATCTCGCAGCGGTACCAGCACGAACCCATCTACGAGGCGCTGGCGCGGCAGGACGGCCTGCACCTGCCGACGGGAGCATTTCGCGAACATGCGCGGCGTCTGCACGTGAGTTCCGCGATTCGCGAAGCACCGGAGCCATTGGAGAGCGCGATGACGATGCGCAACGCCGCTGAGCGGCTCGCGGACAGCACGCTCGACGCGTGGCCCGTACAGGACAACCAGGGATTCCTCGGCATGGTGCGGCGGCGCGATGTCGCGGCGTGGGCGGAGAGCGGCAAGGGTGACGAAACCCTTGGTGCCCTGGTCGAGGCGACAGGCGGCACGATCACCGGCGAACATTTCGTGCACGTGCACGGTGACCAACCTCTTGGGCAGGCCCTGGCGAGGAGGGGGGAGACGCACCAGACCGTGTTGCCCGTGGTCTCCCGCGCCAACGTGCGCCTGCTCCTCGGGCTTGTCACGCTGCCCGACGTGCTCACGGCCTATGGCGTGGAGAGTGCCGCGGACATCCCGCACGAGGAGCGAGTCGGTGGCTGAGCACCTTGACGGTACTCATCGCATCGCCCCGATGACCCTGCCCTCGTCCACGAGCAACCTGCGATTCGGCATGACGCTGTTCGTCGCCGGGATCGTGATGGCGGTGCTGCTCGCCGCGGATCTTGCGCTCGCGCGCATGGATGCGCGCGAATCACGCGTGGAGGCCGCCGCGCTGTACGAGCAGGGACGCGTGTTGCTGGTGCAGGGCAAGGCGCGCCGGGCCGGCGACCGCTTCGCCACCGCACTGTCCATGGAGCGCGGGAACCTGTCGTACGCACTTGCATTGGCGCAGGCCACGCTGCAGGACGGTCGCGTGCAGGAAGCAGGACACACGCTGCAGGACCTGCTGGGCCGAGCCGAAACGGACGGGGCGGCGAATCTGCTGATGGCACGCGTCCTCCTGCGCGAGTATCGGCCGGCCGACGCGAAGTCCTACTTCCACCGGGCGATCTACGGCAAGTGGGGTGCGGACTCCGCGAGCCGAAGCGTCGCCGCGCGCCTCGAGCTGATCGACCTGCTCGCCGCGCGGCACGAGGAGAGTGAACTTCTCGCGGAGCTGCTGCCACTGGAGGCGATCCCGAACGACAGTCTCGCGCCGCGGCGGCGCCTCGCGCACCTCTTCATCGACGCCGGCGCACCCGACCGGGCGAGCGTCATTTTCCGCGCACTGCTACGCGACAATCCGCGCGACGCCGATGCGTACGCGGGCATGGGCGAAGCCGCCCTGGCACTCGGCAACTTCCACACGGCGCGCGCGGACTACGCTCAGGCGGTGCGGCTGGGCCCGGACGATGCGCGCATTGGCGCACGTGCGGCGGTGGCCGACACGGTCTACGCGATCAGCCCCTCGGTGCGCGGCATCGGTGCCGCGGCGCGCGACGAGCGGAGCCGTGCGCTGCTCGAGGCGGTCACGCGGCGGATGGACGGCTGCGCCGGGGCGTGGCAGTCGGCGCTGGCGGACTCGGCCCATGCGACGCTCGCGCGAATCGCACCGAAGAAAAACATGGGCAGCGCTGATGCGCAGGCGTCGCTCGCGGGCGACCTGTGGAGTGCGCGGCCCGCCGCTTGTCGCGATGCGTTCACCAACGACGCGCTCACGATCGTGCTGCGCCACATGGGGCAGTGACGGATCGCGGATCCCACTTGATCGCGGGGTCGCACTGCACGAAGCCCCGCTGAGCAGTCAACACTCAGTGGGGCCTCGACTTGTGAACGGATCGGGTGAGATTCGAACTCACGGTACGCTTTCACGCACACACACTTTCCAGGCGTGCGCCTTAAACCACTCGGCCACCGATCCCCTCTGCGGCGCGATCTGGCTGCGCCGTTACGACAAGCGCGCTGGCGGCGGCATCCGCCGATCCAGCGCGCTCCCTGCATGAACGGTCCCGCGAGCGGACAGGGTGAGATTCGAACTCACGGTACCCTTGCGGGCACGTCGGTTTTCGAGACCGGTGCTTTAAACCACTCAGCCACCTGTCCGGGACAGCCGTGCAATTTATCCAGCCGTCGGCAGGGCGTCAACACGAGCACTCTCGCACCCGGCGTCAGCGCTCGGGCGACGCCGGCGCTGGAGCTGGCGCCTCGGTCTGCTTCCGCTGCTCGCCGAAAAACTTCCGCAGCAGCGCAGCCCCCCGCTCCGCACTCACCCCCCCCTGCACCGCCGGACGGTGATTGAGCCGCCGATGGCGCAGCAAATCCTCCACCGACCCCGCCATCCCCGCCTTCTCATCCCACGCCCCGAACACCACTCGATCAAGCCGCGACAGCACCAGCGCGCCGGCGCACATCGCACAGGGCTCCAGCGTCACGTACAGCGTGCAGCCATCCAGACGCCACCGCCCCAGCGCGGCGCCGGCCGCCGAGATGGCCAGACGCTCCGCGTGCGCGGTCGCGTCGCGATCCCGGATGGTGCGGTTGGCCGCGCGCGCGATCACGGCGTTGTCGTGCACAACTACGGCGCCCACAGGTACTTCACCTGCTGCCGCGGCACCTGCCGCCTCGGCAAGCGCCATCCGCATGAACTCCTGATCCTCCGCCTCCCGCGACGAGGTCACTCCGCTCCTGCGGTCTCCTCCGCAGTCTCCGCACCTGCTTCCTCTGCGCTGAACGTGAGCCGCCCGTCACTGCCCGCGTCCACCATGATCCGGTCACCATCCACGAACTTTCCCTGCAGCAGGAGCATCGCGAGCGGATTCTGCAGCATGCGCTGCACTGCGCGCTTGAGTGGGCGCGCTCCAAAGGCGGGATCATATCCCTCCTCGGCCAGCAGGCTCTTCGCCGCCGGTGTGACATCCATGCCCAGCTTGCGCTCCGCCAGCAGCCGCTCGAAGCGCCGCAGCTGCAGATCGACGATGTGCTCGATCTGCTCGCGGCCGAGCGGTTTGAAGATCACGATGTCGTCAACGCGATTCAGGAACTCGGGCTTGAAGTGCGCGCGCATCGCCGCGGTCACCTGCGTCTCCACCAGCGCCCAGTCGTCAGCCGCATGCTCCAGGATCATGTGACTGCCGATATTCGACGTCATGATGATCACGGTGTTGCGGAAATCCACGGTGCGGCCCTGCGAATCGGTGAGCCGGCCATCATCGAGGATTTGCAGCAGGATATTGAACACATCCGGGTGCGCCTTCTCGATCTCGTCAAAGAGCAACACCGAATATGGACGGCGACGGACGGCCTCGGTGAGCTGCCCACCCTCCTCGTAGCCCACGTAGCCAGGCGGAGCGCCGATGAGTCGCGCGACGGCGTGCTTCTCCATGTACTCCGACATGTCGATGCGCACCATCGCGGATTCGTCATCGAAGAGAAACTCGGCGAGCGCGCGCGCCGTTTCGGTCTTTCCAACGCCCGTGGGCCCGAGAAAGATGAACGAACCAATGGGACGGTTGGGATCCTGCAGTCCGGCGCGTGACCGGCGAACGGCATCGGCCACGGCGACGACGGCCTCCGTCTGCCCCACCACCCGGCGCGCGAGCTCCTGATCGAGCTTGGTGAGCCGTTCGCGCTCGCCCTCGAGCATCCGCGTCACGGGAATGCCCGTCCAGCGCGCCACGACCTCCGCGATATCCTCGGCGCCCACTTCGTCCTTGAGGAATTGCGGGCGACCATCGGCGCTGGCGAGCTTGGCCTCGGCGTCGCGCATGTCCTGCTCGAGCTGTGGAATGCGGCCGTAGCTGATTTCAGCGGCCTTCCCCAGATCACCGGTGCGCGATGCCTGCTCCGCTTCGACGCGGGCCGCGTCGATCTGCTGCTTGATCCTGCCGACGGCGCCGAGGGTGTCCTTCTCGTGCTGCCATTGGGCCTTCATGGCACCTGACTTTTCCTTCAATTCGGCCAGCTCGCGCTCGATGGTCTCGCGACGCTCCACAGATGCGGCGTCCTTTTCCTTCTGCAGCGCAGTGCGTTCGATCTCGAGCTGCATCACGCGACGCTCCACCTCGTCGATCTCCTGCGGCATGCTGTCGATCTCGATGCGCAGGCGCGACGCGGCTTCGTCCAGCAGATCGATGGCCTTGTCGGGGAGGAACCGGTCGCCGATGTAGCGATGCGAGAGCGTGGCCGCGGCAATCACGGCGCCATCGGTGATACGCACCCCATGATGCGCCTCGTAGCGCTCCTTGAGTCCGCGCAGGATCGCGATGGTGCTCTCGACACTCGGCTCGCCCACGTACACCGGCTGGAAGCGGCGCTCCAGCGCAGCATCCTTCTCCACGTATTTGCGATACTCGTCGAGCGTGGTGGCACCCACCACGCGCAGTTCGCCGCGCGCCAGCAGTGGCTTGAGCATCTGGCCTGCATCCATCGAGCCTTCGGCCTTGCCTGCGCCAACAAGCGCGTGCAACTCGTCGATGAACACGACGAACTTTCCCTCGCTCTCCGTGAGCTCCTTCAGCACGGCTTTGAGCCGCTCCTCGAACTCCCCGCGGAACTTGGCACCAGCGATGAGAGAGCCAAGGTCGAGCGAGAGCAGCCGCTTGTTCTTGAGAGATTCGGGCACGTCACCGTTGATGATGCGCTGCGCGAGCCCTTCAACGATCGCCGTCTTGCCCACACCTGGCTCACCGATGAGCACCGGATTGTTCTTCGTGCGGCGCGAGAGCACCTGAATCACGCGACGAATCTCCTCGTCACGCCCGATCACGGGATCGAGCTTGCCCTTGCGAGCTGCCTCAGTGAGATCGCGGGTGTAGCGCTGCAATGCCTGGTACTGATTCTCGGGATTCTGATCGGTGACGCGGTGCGTGCCGCGCACGGCGGCCAGCGCATCCGCCAGCGCTGCGTGCGTCGCCCCCATGTCGTTCAGCAGCGTGCGGCTCTCGGTGCCTTTCGTCTCGGCGAGCGCGAGCAGCATGTGCTCCGTGGACACGTACTCGTCTCCCAGCTCCGCGGCCTCCTTCTCGGCGCGGTCGAGCACCGCATTCAGCTCGCGCGCCGCGGTGGGCTGCGCTCCACTCTGCTTCGGGTAGCGCGCAATCTCGCGATCGATCGCCTCGCGCAATGCCGCCACACTCACGCCCAGCTTCTGCAGCACCGGCACCACGATGCTTTCGTCCTGGCCGAGGAGTGCGTGCAGGAGGTGTGTGTCGTACATCAGGGGATTGCCCTGCGTGCGCGCATGCGAGAGCGCTTCGTTCAGCGCCTCGGCGGATTTCACGGTGAGTCGCTCTGAGTTGATCATGGCGTCGCGTCTGATGGAGTCAATCGGAATGTGCCTCTGTGCCGTGCAACCACAATGCCGCAGTGCGTCTACTCACACGGGGGTGAGCGTGCGACTTCCATCGGTGGCGCGGACCGTCACACCGTGGCCGTCGAGGTACTCGAGCAGTGGAATCAGGTATTTCCGCGAAACGCCGAGCAGCGTACGGGCGTCCGCGGGGCTGAACGTCGCGCCACTGGCGACGCCTGCGCTGAGCGTGGTGATCACTTTCTCCAGTGCTGGTGCGTGGATGAAACGGTCGGGCTCCAGCTCAACGAGGACGCCCTGCCTCGCGAGATGCCGCAACAGACCGCCGATTGCGCGCTCCTCCGACCCGGTGGCCGCCACGACCTCGCCCACCGTGGGAGACTCCGCTGCGGCCACCCTGAACAGCTCGACGATTCGATCGGCGAGTGCCTGCTGGGCGGGCGTCGGCTGGGGGCTGAACGACGCGAGCGCCGCCCGGTGACCATGCAATGTCGCCTGCGCGTTCTTCACCAGCGAGGCGACCAGCGCGTGGGCAAACTCTTCGGGAAGTTCGAGGCGCGAACGAAGCCACTGCAGCGGCGCGCCCGGTTCGAGCGGCTCCTGCCGATGGAACTCGGCGAGCACGTCCAGTGCGCGCTTCTGCGCTCGCTCCCGCGCCTCTGCGGGCAACAGGTGCTCGCCTTCGCGCCAGGGCTTTACGTCCTCGAGCAGTTCCATCACCGCATAAGCGGAAAGACCGAGCTTCACCTCGAGTTCCGCCACCGGCACCCCGGTGCGCCCAGCCTCCGCCAGCAGCTGCCGCAACAGCGCCTCCGGCGAGAGCGACGCGGCGCTCCAGGCGCGTGCGCGGTGTGGTGCGCTGGGATCGCTCACGATGCCGCCCCCCACGGTGGACGCAGGCGAGGGCCGACGCAGCACGAATCGATCACCTGCACGCATCACGACCGGCTCGTCGAGCACGATGCGCGCCGGCATCACGTCGTCCGGCGAGGGTAAGCCGGCCAGCACCAGGCGTGCGCCGACGTCGCTCGTACCCAGATGAAAGCGGAATCGGGTGCGGGGGCCGATCGACGCCAGCGATGCTGCGTCCAGCAATACATCCGCGCGCAGGCGCCGCGCCGCGCTCCATCCCGCGCCCTGCACCAGTACCGCGCCGCGGGCAAGGTCGGCGACATCGACGCCCGCCAGTGCGATCGCCGCCCGTTGGCCGGCCTCCACCCGATCGACGGGCCTGTCGTGCGCCTGCAACCCTCGCACGCGCAGCAGGCGATCGAGTGGCAGCGCCCGCACGCTGGCGTCACGCGCGAGCGTTCCCGACCACACGGTACCGGTGACCACGGTACCGGTGCCACGAACGGAGAAGACGCGATCGATGGGCATGCGGAACAGGTCGTCCCTGCCGCGTGGCGGGAGTGCGTGCGCCGCAGCCGCTAACGCGGTGCGGAGCTCCGTGAGTCCGGCGCCGGTGCGGGCAGACACCGCGACGATCGGCGCATCGGCCAGCGGACCACGGGCCAACGCCTCGCGCACCTCTTCGCTCACCAGCTCCAGCCACTCGGCTTCCACCAGATCGGACTTCGTGAGCGCCACGACGCCGCGCTGTACTCCCAGAAACTCCAGAATGGCAAGGTGTTCGTGAGTCTGCGGCATGAGTCCTTCGTCGGCCGCGATCACCACGAGTGCGACGTCGATGCCCGCCGCACCGGCCACCATGGTGCGCACGAATGCCTCGTGTCCCGGCACATCCACGATACCCACCTGACCCACGCCCTCCAGCTCCAGTGGCGCGAATCCCAGGTCGATCGTGATTCCGCGACGTTGCTCCTCGGGGAGTCTGTCGGTGTTCACGCCGGTGAGGGCGTGCACGAGCGTGGTCTTCCCGTGGTCGATGTGACCGGCGGTGCCGAGGATCATCGGGCGAGCATCCGCTGATCTTCCCACATCGCGAGCGCGCCCAACGGACGGCCGTCGCCGAGGTGTTCCTGGACGAACTCGCGCAGCAGACGCTGATGGGCTCTGAGAGCTGCGTCGTCGGGGGCAGCATCCGTCTCTCCGGCGATCAGCGATCGCAGTGTCGCGCGCGCTTCGGCAGGCAGACGTCTGCCAGTGGTTGCGAGACGCCCACACCGAGCGCAGAGCGCGCCGCCGACAGAATGGCTGAAGAGCACTGGTTCCAGCGGTTCCAGCGGCTGATGGCAACTGGCGCACACATCCACCGCCGGGGCCACGCCGAGCTCCGCTACCAGCCGCCAGAGCGCCGCGAGTGTCGTGACGGCAACCCGCTCGGGAGGCGCGGCTGCGATGGCGTCGAACGCAGCGACGACCAGCTCGTACACCTCCACATCGGCGCTCTGGCGGCCGAAGCGCATCGCCAGTTCAGCGAGCGCCGAGGCACCGGCGAAGCGTCCCATATCCTCGGCCAGTCCGGCACGGCTGGCCGTGACCTCAAAGGCGCTCAGGGTGTCGAGGTCGCGCCCCTCCTTCACGTAGAGTTGCGCGACCCCCTGCGCATACAGATCGAGCGCCGAGCCGAAGCGTCGGGCGGAGCGGCGGGCGCCCTTGGCAAGCACGCTCCGCATCCCGCCCTCGCGCGTCAGCAGACGCAGAATGCGCGAGGACTCGAGATAGTCGAAGGCGTGGAGAACCACGGCGTCAGTCGCAACGATCGCCATGCCGAAAGATACAGCCGCGCGTGCGCGGGCACGCGGCGGTTACCAGGCCAGCCGGGCGCCCACCAACACCCGGCGGCCGGGTGCCCGATATCCCGCGCTCTGTCGCGCGACGTCGCCGTCCGACAGCCGGGTTCCGTTGAATCCGGCCAGCTCGGCGTAGTGTGCGTCGAACAGATTCTCTGCCCGCAGCGAAAGTGTGAGCGGAGCCACGCCGGGCACCGGGCGTTCCCCCGACAGATCCACACGAGTGTAGGCAGGCAGCACCACGCGGGAGGCGCTGAAGTCGGGCGCGTAGTAGACATCGGCCCGGTCACCCACGCGCTGCGCGCGCAGATCGAGCGCGGCGCCGCCTCCGCGATACGAGACGCCTGCGCTGAGGGTGTGCAACGGGCGACGCAACAGTCGCGAGCCGGCCGCAAAGGTGGCTGTGACGGCGGTGCTGGTCCCGGCATCGATCACGCGCGCGTCCACGTACGAGAGCGAACCGTCGGCCGCGAATCCACGAAGGCGTGGCGAGAGCAGGCCCAACTCTACACCCGTCGATCGCGTTGCCGCGATGTTGAAGTAATTCGGCTTGGTCGCCGAATAGCGATAGTCGATGAGATCGCGGAAGTCGTTGCGGAAGCCGGTGAGCGAGAAGGAAGCACCCCTGCCCAGCTCCTGTTCGAGTGCGAGCTCCACACTCGCGGCCCGCTCGGGCGAGAGCGCGGGATTCCCGATCACGAAGCCACCACCGAAGCTCTCGAGAAAGGTCGGCTCGCGAAAGGAGGTGCCGACGCCCGCGCGAACTCGCGTTGCGACTCCCAATCGTGTGCTCGCCGCCGCGCGCCAGGTGAAGAACGAGCCAAAGGTGTCGTTGCGCTCAACCCGCGCACCACCGGTGAAGGTCGCGCGATCATGGGCAAGCAGTACCGCCTGGGCATACGCAGCTCGCGTGGACCGCGCCGCATCGTAGGCCGACGGACCGAAGTTGCTCTCGGTGTTGCTCGCCGCGTCTGCGCGCTCGACCGCGACTCCAGCGGTGAGTGTCGTCCAGCCGAGCGGCCGGTAGTCTGCGCGAAGATCCGCGCTGCGCCGCGATGAGCGGTCGCCCGTGCTGTAGTAGTAGCCGAGTGAGTCGCCCGGGCTGTCAGGCGCATTGTCGGTGACGCCGTGGTTCGTGTGCGAGGCAAGCAGCACACGCAGATCCAGGGCGTCAGTGGCTTTCACGCCAGCGTCCAGCCCCAGCTCCATGTGCGTTCCGCGCCGCACGGCGTTGCTGTCGACCACCTGTCCCGAACCGTCGGTCGGGAAATGCGCCACGCCGCTGGTCCCACGAATCGAGACACGCGCATCGCTCCGCGCCGAGGTCGCGCCGACGGTACCGCTGCCCACATCCTGACGAAACTCGCTGTTGAACCGCTGGATGCCGTCGGTGCGGTGCCGGGCGCCCGCGGCTGAATAGTCGACGCCGCGCACGCCTCCGCGCACCGATGCGTCAAGATCCCGCGAACCATACCCGCCACCGCGTGCGGCGAGCGACGAATGTACGCCAGCCGTGCCGCGCCGGGTGAAAAGCTGCACGACGCCCGCCATGGCATCCGAGCCGTAGAGCACGCTGCCGGGCCCGCGCACAATCTCGATGCGATCGATGTTGTCGGTGGAGAGCGACGAGAAGTCGAAGGCGCCACCCGCATCGTTGGCGGGGACGCCGTCCACCAGGACCTTGGTGAACTTGCTCTCCCCGCCGCGAAGGACGAGTGACGCCAGCGCACCATAGGAGCCGCTTTGCACGACGCTGAGTCCGGGAACCTGCCGCAGTGCGTCGACAACGGTGGTGATGCCTTGCGCGCGCAGCGCAGCGCCGGTGATCACGGTGACTGTGGCCGGCACGCGATCTGCCGGAAGGGGCGTGCGCGTCGCCGTCACGACAATGGGCGCGGTGCGCGCCGTATCGCGCGCACTTTCCTGTGCGTCG
>JBBSVF010000052.1:0-14487 GCA_038233745.1 Gemmatimonadales bacterium | reverse complement strand
GCGCAGCGCCGGTGATCACGGTGACTGTGGCCGGCACGCGATCTGCCGGAAGGGGCGTGCGCGTCGCCGTCACGACAATGGGCGCGGTGCGCGCCGTATCGCGCGCACTTTCCTGTGCGGCGCCAGCGGATGGCACCAGCGCAGGGATCGCAGCGGCCGTGAAGAGAAGAAATGTCTTGTTCATGAAAGTTCAGGGGAGGTGCGGCGCGCTGCGCCGCGGAGTGGAACGAGCGCCGGCGCTCCAACCGCCGGGTCGCGGGTGACGACAAGGGGCCAGTGGTAGACGCGCTCCAGGATCTCGCCGGTCATGACCTCCTGCGCGGTGCCCGAGGCGGCCACTGCCCCGTCGCGCAAGAGCACGAGGTGACCGGCGAAGCGCGCGACGAGATTGAGCTGATGGCTCACGAGTATCACTGTCATTCCCTGCAGCGCGAGTTGCGCCAGCAGCTCGAAGACGGCCATTTCGTGTGCGATGTCGAGGAATGCCGTGGGCTCATCCAGCACCATCGACGTCCCGCCCTGCGCGAGCGCCCGGGCGATGCGCAGCCGTTGCCATTCCCCGCCGGAGAGTTCGGTAACCGCGCGATCGGTGAGATCCGCCGAATCGGTGAGTTCGATCGCCCGCATGACCGCGCGGCGGTCCTCGGCCGTGGGGCTGTTGAATGGTCCGAGATGCGCATGTCGGCCAAGCGCGACGTACTCGCGTCCGCGCAGCGGAAGCGTGAGTTCCTCACGTTGCGGCACCACGGCGATTCGTCGCGCGCGCGCACGTGGTGACATCTCGCTGAGAGATTCGCCGTCGAGCAGCACGCGACCGGACGCGAGCGCCACCCGCCCGAGCAGGGCGCGAACCAGCGTGCTCTTGCCACTGCCATTCGGTCCCACCACTGCCGTGATCATGCCCGATGCCGCCACGAGACTCACGCCGGCGAGCGCGCGGCGCGAGGCACCGGGATACTGCACCGTCACCTGATCCACCGTGATCATGTGACACGTCGCAGACGAAGCAGGAAGAACGGCACACCCACCATCGCCGTGATGGCACCCAGTGGAAGCTCCGCGGGTGGACGTGCGACGCGTGCCACCAGGTCGGCGGTTACCACGAGGGCGGCACCACCGAGTGCCGAGGCGCCAATGATCGAGCGATGGGCTCTAGCGCCGAGCCCACGCGCGATGTGGGGTACGAGCAGGCCCACGAATCCCACGAGTCCGGCCGCGGCGACGGGGCCCGCGGCGAGTAATGCGCCGCAGACATACACCGCGAGCGACACCCGGGCGACGTCCACGCCGAGCGCTGCTGCCGTATCGTCGCCGAGCGCCAGCAGATCGATGGATCGCGCCATGGCGAGGAGCAATAGCAGCCCCGCCGTCACGAAGACGGCGAGCATGCGCACCTGTGACCACGTGGCGTCCCCCACCGATCCCATCATCCACCAGAGTGCCCCTCGCACGCCATTGGCGTCGACATTCGCCAACGCCACCATGATCACGGCGTTCGCAAATGCGCCAACGACAACGCCAGCCATCAGGATGATGCGTGCGTCGCCCTGACCATTGGCTGCGCGCGCCACCAACAGTGTGGCGGCGACAGCGATGAGCGCGCCCGCGAACCCGGCAAGCGGCACCGCCCACGCGACGGCGTGGAGCGTCACGGCGATGACCGCGCCCACGGCTGCGCCACCGGAGACACCGAGCAGGTAGGGTTCCGCCAGCGCATTGCGTGTGGCGCCCTGGAGTGCTGCGCCTGCGGCACCCAGCCCCGCGCCGACCAGAGCGGCGAGAAGTGCGCGCGGCAGTCGCAGCGAGAGCACGACTGTGCTCGTGACATCGCTGGATCGGCCGGCGAGTGCGCGCAGCACGTCGGCTGTGTCGAGCGAGAGCGTCCCGAAGCGCACGGCCAGCAGCACCGCTGCCACCAGCACGATCCACAGGGCGAGCCAGAGGCGCAGACGCACGTCAGAATCCCGCGGCGGGATGCAGCACGCGCGCAAGCGCCCAGGCGCTCTGTCCCACACGTGGCGACGGTCCCGTCGCGATCAGCGTGTCGACGACAACGACGCGCCCCATTCGCACCGCGCGCAGTCCCTGCCACCGCACATCGCGCGCAAGGCGCGGTGCCGACGTCGGCCCACCGAGCACCACGTCGGGATCGGCCTGCAACACCGCTTCCCACGTGACCTGCGGTGAGGGCTGCGGCAGCGCGCCGAAGACATTGCGTCCCCCCGCGATGGTCACGAGCTCGTCGAGAAAGCTTCCGCCGCCCACCACGATCAGCGGCGACTCCCAGAGTGGCCAGGCCACCGATGAAGTGGGCAGCGGCGCTGTGGCTGCACGCACCGCCGCGAGCGTCGCCATCACGCTGTCCACCGTGCGCTCTGCGGCGGCGCTGTCGTGGACGAGCGCGCCGAGTGACAGTGCGATCCGGGAGAAGTCAGCGATGCGGTCCATGCGATAGGCGGCCGTCGCAATCCCCGCGGCGCGCAGCTTCCGTGATGCCTCCCGGTTGTCCGCGCTGGCGTACAGCACCACCAGATCCGGTCGGGCGTCGATGACCGCCTCGACGTTCGGATGCAGTCCGGGACCGAGGTCCTGGACAGCGCGGACCGCCACCGGCAGTGCGTCGTAAGTGGTACGCCCTACGACGCGCGCGCCGGCGCCGATGGCGTAGAGCAACTCGGTCGCGGACGGATTGAGCGAGACGATGCGCGCGGGCGCCAGTGCCGGGATGGCGAGCGTATCGCCAAAATCGTCGAGGCGCACCTGAGCCGAGGTGGGCGGTGCATCGCTGCACCCGATCACCATGCTGACGATGACGAAGGCGAGACTCGATGCGCGACGGACAAGCTGCAAATGCAAACGGACACCTCTTTGCCGGAGAGAGGTGTCCGCAACGACCGCGCACGACGAGCCGTCGCGCGTGACGCCACCTTCCTCCCCCGAGGACTCGTGAACGACTGGCGGGAGAGGTCGTCTCCTGGCTCCGGGCTGCGAGTACCGCCTTCCCGACCGAGGTCAGTGGCATGTGGCATCGCGTGAACAGCTGCCCGTTACAGTGGCGGGGCCGCGCCGGTATTTCACCGGCTTCCGTGTCCCCTCCCGCACCTTCAATTATCCGGTGAAGCTACCCCGGCGCCGCATCCTGGGCAAGCACCTCGGCCAACGCCCGCTTCAACGCTGCACGCTGCGTTGCGAGCGCGGGGTCGGATACCGCGTCCCCCTCGAGTCGTGCGTCCAGCACTGCGATCTCGCCCAGCAGACGGAGGCGCTCGGTGTCGACAGGGGACGACGGCACAGCGCGAGCGCGGCCCGCGGAGGCCGATCGCAGGAAGGCGACCAACATCGCAACCCCGATCAGCGCCGCGACGCCGATGAAGACCGCCTGGCGCTGTCCTGCGGTGGACGCAGGCACGGCAATGCGGATCTCCTGCCCACGCGCCACGTCCTGCCCCAGGAACCGCTGAAAGGTGCGACCGGCCGAGGTGGCGTTGTCGACCCGCTTGAGCGCGGGGCCAGAGGCAGAGGCCGTGGGTTCCTCGAGCAGCACTTCGAGCACCGAGGTGGGCGCCGCGAGGGTGATGGTGAACGGAAAGCGCGACGGCGGCAGCACATAGCTGTAGCTCACCTGCTTGATGCCCGGGCCGAATGCCACGATCAACTGGACACTGTCGTGGACGGCCTGCACGCTGCCGGCGCTCACATCGCCCTCGCGCGCCCTGAACTCCACGGCGCCCGTCGGCAATGGCGTACTCCACACCGCGTCCAGCGAATCGCGGCCAATCACGGTGACGGAGGTGTCGTTGGAGATCTCCCACACCTCCACGACTTCGCGCGCGCCATCGGGCCGCGGGGCGCCCACGACAAAGTGGTGACCCTGCACATGAAACTCGACGCGGCGCGAGGTGGTGTCGAACACCATGATCTCCGCGTCGTCGCCGGTGACGGTCAGTTGTCGGAGGGGCGACGAGAAATACGCGATGCCACGATACACGACCGCGGCGAAATAGACGGCCTGCTCCGACCCGAACCGCTGATATGCCAGGCGATATCGGCCCTGTGCATCGGTGACCACCGAGTCGAGTGGCCCGGCGCTGTCGTCGCCAACGCGATGCAGGGTCACCATCACCCCAGGCACCGGCGTCTCATGCTCGCGGCCGGGGGTGCTGACGTGTCCGCGCACGACCGCGCTCACGGGAGGCTGCGTGGGAATGGAATCCGAGAGAGACTGGGCGTGCGAGGACGGCGCATGTCCCAACAGCGCCAGCAGCAGAATCAGGCAGGCTCGCACGAGCGGGCTCCGGGCGGCGGCGAAGTGGGCGACAGTGGACCGGTGGGTGCACCTCGCCCGGCATGAGCGGGCAAGGTGCTCCAACGAATCAGCTATCGGCCCGGGCCGCACGCTTGAGAGCGGCTGCCTTGTCGGTGCGCTCCCAGGTAAACAGCGTATGTGCATTCCGGCCGCTGCCCACCTTCTCGGGGGTGCGACCGAAGTGGCCGTACGCTGACGTGGCACTGTAGATCGGCTTGCGCAGATCGAGCGCCGTGGTGATACCCTTCGGCGTGAGATCGAAGTTGGCCTGGACGGCCTCGAGAATGCGGGCCTCGGGCACCGTGGAGGTGTTGAAGGTGTCCACGCGGATCGAGACCGGCTCCGCGACGCCGATGGCGTACGCCACCTGCACCTCGCACCGCCGGGCGAGGCCGGCCGCCACGACATTCTTGGCCACCCAGCGCGCCGCGTAACAGGCACTGCGATCCACCTTGGAGGGATCCTTGCCGCTGAAGGCACCGCCGCCATGTCGACCCATGCCGCCGTAGGTGTCGACGATGATCTTGCGCCCCGTGAGACCGGCATCGCCCTGCGGACCACCGATCACGAACCGGCCGGTGGGATTGATGTGGTACTTGATCTTCTTCCCGCGCAACTCCTTGGGGATCGAGGCCTCGATCACGTCACTGATGATGGCCTTGCGCAGCTTCGTGTTGCCGATGGACTCCGCATGCTGCGTGCTGATCACCACCGTGTCGACTCCGACGGGCTCGCCATCCTCGTAGACGACGGTGACCTGGGCCTTTCCGTCCGGACGCAGCCACTTGAGATCACCACTCTTGCGCCGATCGGCGAGCGACTTCGTGAGACGATGGGCGAGCACGATGGGCATGGGCATCAGCTCCTCGGTCTCGTCCGAGGCGTAGCCGAACATCATGCCCTGATCGCCAGCGCCGCCGGTGTCCACGCCCATGGCGATGTCAGCGGACTGCCGGTCGATGGTGCTCATCACCGCGCAAGTATGGCTATCGAAACCGAAGCCGGCATCCGTGTACCCGATCCGGCGGATCGTGTCGCGGACGACTTCGGGAAGATGAACGTAGGCATTCGTCGTGATCTCGCCCGCGATGACGGCGAGGCCGGTCGTCACGAGTGTTTCGCAGGCCACGCGCGAGGCGGCATCCTCGGCGAGCAGTGCATCGAGTACGGCATCGGAGATGGCATCCGCGACCTTGTCGGGATGTCCTTCAGTAACAGATTCGGATGTAAAGAGACTGCGATCGTGCACGTCTGGTTCCCCACTAGCGGTAGGAGAGGAAAACGAAAGCCCGACACCATGCTGTCGGGCTCGGGCCGTCAGTCGACGACCAAGGCTGAAAGAAAGCTGGTCAGCCTTCCTCGGGCAAGCCGTCATCCAGGTACGGTGCGTCGCCGATCACGCTCCGCAGACGCCGGGCGAGCTCGTCATGTGCCTGCTCGGCAGTAAGGGCCCGCAGCGCAGCGCTGGCGGCGAGTCGCGCGTGGGCGGCGGTGACATTGCGCAGGATCCGCTTCACGAGGGGAACCGACCGTGGTGCGACGCTCAGCTGGCGCACACCGAGACCGATCAGCGCAAACGCCATCAGCGGCTGTGAGGCCATCTCGCCGCACACCGATACCTCGATGTCCCCCAGCTCGGCCACATCCACGGTGCGCTTGATCAGCCGAAGGACGGCCGGATGCAGCGGCGTGAATCGCGGCGCCAGGTTCACATTGCCCCGGTCGACCGCGAGCGTGTACTGCACCAGATCATTGGTCCCGATGCTGAAGAAATCCACATCATGCGCGAGGGTGTCGCTCGCCACCGCGGCCGCCGGTGTCTCGATCATCACTCCAAGTGGAACGTCGGACCGGTAGGCCACGCCTTCGTCGCGCAGTGCGGTGGCCGCGGCATCCATGAGCACGCGGGTCGCCCGCACCTCGTCGAGTGACACGATCAGTGGCAGCATGATGCGAAGGTCGCCATGCACGGCGGCACGCAGCAGTGCGCGCAGCTGCGTCGTGAACATGTCCGGCTGATCCAGACACATCCGGATGGCGCGCCAGCCCAGGAAGGGATTCGCCTCTGAGGGAAAGCCTCCCATCGGCAACTTGTCGCCGCCGATATCGAAGGTACGGATCACTACCGGCCGGCCCTCGAAGGCCTCCAGCACGCGTCGATACGCGCGATACTGCTCGTTCTCGTCGGGCATGCTGGCCCGTCCCACCACCAGAAACTCGGTGCGCATGAGCCCCACCCCCTCAGCGCCACTCGCCGCTGCGGCTTCGGCGTCATCCGGGATATCGACGTTCGCGCGGAGGGTGATGCGCACACCGTCGAGCGTCACCGGTTCCAGCAGCGCCATCTCCGCGAGGGCAGCCTCGGCGATCTCTTCCTCCCGTTGCCGTTCGCGATACCGTTCGATCTCCGCGTCGGTCGGATTGATGGCGAGCAGTCCCGTCGCCCCGTCGAGTACCACGCGCTCACCACCGCGCAACTCCGAAGTGGCCGTGCGCAGTCCCACCACGGCTGGCAGCCCGAGCGATCTCGCGAGAATGGCGACGTGCGAAGTCCGTGTGCCCTCATCGGTCGCGATGGCCACGATGGAGTCACGCTCGAGCTGCACCGTGAGGCTCGGCGTGAGATCGTGCGTGACGAGCACCGCGCGCGTATTGGGCGGCAGGTCGACCGGGTCGTGATCGGGCAGTCCGAGCAGAATGGACAGCACGCGGATGTGCACATCCGTGAGGTCACCCACGCGCTCGCGCAGCATCGGAGCGGCGTGGCGCGCAAACCGATTCCGCCACTCGCCCATCACGATGTCAAAGGCCTTCTCCGCGCCGAGATTCTGCCGCACCAGCTCCTCGACACTCCGGCTGAGTTCGCGATCCTCGAGGATGGAGAGTTGCACATCGAAGATGCGTGCTTCCTCTGCCCCGGCGCTCGCCTCCACCCGTGTTCGCACGAGGTGCAGTCGCTCACGCGCCTTCGCGAATGCGGCGGACAGACGAGTGAGTTCCTCCGCCACCTGCTCATCCGGAATGATGCGATGGCGGACGTCGGGCACCTCCCATCGCAGGAGGTGCACTGTCCCCACGACGATGCCCGGCGACGCCGGAATGCCGCGGAGTTGTCGGTCCATCAGCGCTCTCCGAACCGGTTGGCGATGAGCTGCGACAACTCGTCCAGCGCCGCTTCGGCGTCCGGGCCGTCGGCCGTCAGTCGCAGCGTGGCGCCGCACTCGGCAGCCAGCATCATCACGCCCATGATACTCTTGCCATTCACCTCCAGATCGTCGCGTCCGAGCGTGATCTCGCTCTTGAAGCGGGACGAGATCTTCACGATCTCCGCCGCGGGACGCGCATGCAGTCCGTTCTTGTTCACGATTTGCACCGAGCGTTCGATCATCAGCGAATCACCGAAAAGAGTGCGAAGACAGCGATCAGCGCCAGCGCCAGCTTGTATCCATCGATCCGGCCATGCAACCGCACGAGCACCACGGCAAGGAGCGCGGCAATGCCGATCACGACGCCGATCACGGATCCATGGCGCGCGAGGAGGCGCGCGGTGGTGAGTGGCACTGCGATGCCGGCAATGGCGGCCGCCGCACGCGCCAGATGCGCCGGTCCCTCCCGCAGCATCGGGCTGCCGAGTGCGGACGCCACATTCAGTCCGCGGGCCCAGCCCACCCGAAGCCCCCAGATTCGCAATGCCAGGTGCCCGGTGTTGTACAGCACGAGAAAGAGCAGCACCACATGCAGCGAGCGCGCACCCAGTCCGAACGCGGTGAGCGCGACCAGCGAACAGAGTGGAAGCCAGCCCGCCCACACCAGCCGGTCGCCGACGCTTCCCAGCGGTCCGCAGAGTGCGGTCCTGAAACGCTCGATGCGTGGTGCGGGTACGCCGGTGAGCTCCACTCGCGCAAGGGCGCCGATCGCCACGGAGGCCAGGTACGGATGGGCATTGAAGTACGCGCTCTCTCGCGCCAGCGCCTCCTTGAACTCGGGACCGTGGGTGCCACCAGGGAGTGCACGCAGCGCGGGCTCCAGACAGAATCCGATGCCGTTTCCGAGCAGCGTCTCGTAATTCCACGCGCCCTGAATGGCGAGCGTCCGCGTGAAGATGTTGAGCCACACGAGTGCCGAGAGCTGCGGTGGACGGACGGTGGCGGTGCTCATCGCGCCATCACCATCACCGTCGCCACACCGACCGCCAGGCCGCCAAGAAAGTACCACCGCGCTCCGCGGGCCGAGTGGAAGATCGTCCACGCAGCGCTGCAGGCGATGGCGGTCGCCACACAGACGACCACCGACCGGGATAGCGCATCGGTGCTGTGCCAGTGCGCGAGCATGAGCTGCGCCGTGGGCAACAGCACGGCCATCGCCACCGTCGCGAGCAAGCCGGCACGCACGGCGTCGCCCGTAAGTCCGGCGAGTTGCAAGCCGATCACGGTGCCCCGGGCGCCCGCGTCCAGCGCGGGGCGGCGCCGGCCGGCAAGCCATGCATTCCATTTCCGCAGCTTCACCAGCGTGACGCCGCCAACCCATGCGGTGGCGAGGGTGGCGAGGACACCCACCGTCAACGCTCCAGCGCGGTCCGCTTCGAGCATCGCCGCGAGTGCCCCCCCGACCACCGCCGCGCTTCCCCACTCGGGATAGCGCGATGCGCCAAAGGGAAGTGTGGCCAGCGCGATCAGTTCCACCGTCGCTCCCACCAGCATGCCCATCCGGGGGTCGCCGGCGAAGGCGCCGGCGACCGTGGCAGCCACCAGCGGACGCGAGAACATCATCTGCGGAAAGCAGACGACATCCAGCCCGAAGAGGGCGCCGAGCAGTGCGACGGGCATCAGCTCCATCACGCACCCTCCCGGGCGAGAAGCAGCTCCGGCAGCGGAACTGGCTTGGTCGCCGGAACATCCTGCGCCGTGACCACGGCACCCAGCGATTGCAGCTCGCGCAAGGCGGCCCGCTCCTGGTCGGTGAGGAAGACATAGCGCAAGTGCTGCGTCCGTCCGCGACGATGATGGATCCCGCCCACGTTCACGTCGCGGACGTCTCCGTCCGCCACCAGCGAGCGCATGCTCGCGATGCTCCCCGTCACCAGGAGCCCTGCGCGACTGTCCGCTCGATAGCCAGCCAGCGCAGCGGCAGCGTCCTCCACCGTGTGAAACATCACCTCCATCTCCGGAGGCACACCCGCGCGGTAGAGATCCTGCTCCCAATCGCTTTCGGCCACGTCATCATCCACCAGCACGATGAAGCGCACGTTGAGCGGCTGTCCCCATCCCACGACAACCTGTCCATGGATCAGGCGGTCATCGATGCGGTTCAGGAGCAGGGTCACTCCTGCGCTCCCACCACGGACACCGCATTCCGTCCGCGCTCCGCCGCTGCCACCGCCGCCGCATTGGGATTGTCCAGGCTGGAGAGGACGAACTCGAGCAACATCGGGAGATTGGCACCGGCGACCAGTGTGACCTCGCCATGCTCGCGCAACAGGCGACGGGCCGCCATCGTGCAGCTTCCGGCCTGCAGGTCGGTGAAGATCACGCGGCAGCCGGTGGCGACAAGGGTCTCGCGCAGCAGCGCCAGAATGTCGTCGCCGCAGAGGCCGCGCACCTGCAGCGGAACCAGGATCGCGCCACACCCGGTGATCGCGTCGACCGCAGAGACCAGCCCCGCGGCAAACTCTCCGTGGCCCGCCACGACTCCGCGCGCCTCACTCATGATCTTCCCTGAGATAGCGCTTGATCTCGGTCTTGTCACGCATCTGCTTGATGAGCATCTCATTGAACCGTTCAGCGGGATCGATGCCACTCCATTTGAGCAGGTGATGCATGGCGATCACTTCAGCGATCACCGTGATGTTCTTCCCGGGATTCAGCGGAACTGTCATGCGGGGCAACGGCACGCCGAGAATGTCCGTGGTCTCGGTGTCGAGTCCTGTACGTTCCACGGGAATGCCCTGCCGCCACTCCTCGAGTCGCACCACCACCTCGATGCGCTTCTGCTGACGCACGGCGCGAATGCCGAAGATCGCAGGAATGTCCACGAGACCCACACCGCGGATCTCCATGTAATGCCGCTGCAGTTCGTGGCCGCGCCCGATCAGGATGTCGTTCCCCTTCTTACGCACCATCACCAGATCGTCCGCGACAATGCGATGCCCGCGTTCCACGAGATCGAGGACGCATTCGGACTTGCCAATGCCGCTCTGCCCCACGAACAGCAGTCCCACGCCATACACGTCCGCGAGCGAGCCGTGCAGCGTCGTCTGCGGGGCGAACCAGTCCTCCAGCCAGGGCTTGATCCGCGTGTAGAACTCGTTGGTCTTGAGCGACGACCGCAGAATGGCCACTCCCATCCGCTGCGCCTCCTCCACCACACCCTCGGGCAGTTCCAATCCCTTCGTCACGAACACGCACGGAATGGGGAAGGCAAAGAAGCGCGCGAGATGCTCGCGACGCGTCTCATCATCCAGCGAGCGCAGGTAGGTCACCTCCGTCTCGCCGAACACCTGCAGACGCTCGGCGGGAAAGCGCGCGACGAAGCCGGCCAGCGCGAGACCGGGGCTGCTCACGTCCGCCCCCGTCACCTCCCGTGCCATTCCATCCGTGCCCTCGACACGCTCGAGCTCCAGCAGCGCCTTGAGCTGCTCGAACAGTGATCCGACGTTGAATGGTGCGCTCACCGGCTCTCCATGGTTCAATCGATACCGCGAATGACCCGGAGAAGATGCTGCTCCGTCTCGCGGGATGCACGCTCCCAGGTGAAAGTGGCGGCGAACTCGCGCCCCTGGCGTCCGAGTTGTTCCACCAGGGCAGGCTCACGAGCCAGGCGATCCAGCGCCGCGGTCATGCGTGCAAGATCGCCGTGCGGCACGAGATACCCGGTGATGCCATCACGCACCGACTCGCGAATCCCTGGCGAGTTGGACGCGACAACGGGCGTTCCACAGGCCGCCGCTTCCAGATTCGTGATGCCCCAGCCTTCCTTGGGCGACGCGAATATCAACGCCCACGACCGGCGCAACAGTGCCAGCTTCTCCTCCTCGCTCACGCGCCCGAGAAACCGAACGCGTTCACCAAGGCCAAGCGACGACGCCAGCGAGCGAAGCGCCGGCAGGTAGTCTCCGGCGCCAGCAATTTCAAGCGAGGCGTCCCGCTCGTGCATTGCGGCAAAGGAGCGGATGACGTGCTGGATTCCCTTGTAGCGTTTCAACCGCCCGAGATAGGCGAATGTCGGCCGCTCGGCTCGCACGCCCGGGGCAGGCGTGTAGGTCTCGGTATCGATGCCGGGATAGATCACCTCCACGGCGCTGCGAGGGATGCCGCGCGCGGCGAGGTCCTCCGCCGTGCTCGCGCTGATGGCCTCGAAGGGTACGCCACGATAGGCGCGCCCGAGCGGACGCTCGGCCATCCAGACCGCCGAGGCGAGCGGAATCGCGAGCTCCTGAAAGGCCGTCCCCCCAAAAAGGTGGGGCACGAGGGCCACCACGCGACGCGCGCCCCATCCCGGCGTGTAGAGGGGCACCTTGTTGATGTCCTCCACGAGGACATCATGATCGTGCGCCGCGAGGGTCTCCCGAAAGTAGCGCCGCGCGAGGAAGGGAAAGGTGTAGCGCGTTCCCACGCGGTGGACCTCGATCCCATCCAGTACGGCGCGCGGCGCGGAGCCGGGCCAGCCGCCACACAACAGCGACACGTCGTGCCCCTTGGCCGCCAACCGGCCAAAGATCTCGTGCAGGTGGATTTCCGCGCCGCCCGCCAACGGATTGTCCCGGCACTGCCAGTTGACGAGCAGTACCCGCACCTACATCCGTCCCATTCGGCGGGCGAGCGCGTCGAGCACACCATTCACGAACCGGGCGCTGGCAGGACTGCCGAAACGCTCAGCGAGGGTCACGCTCTCCTGAATCACCACTCTCGGTGGAGTTTCTCCGATCAGGAGTTCGGCGGCGGCGAGGCGCAGGACACAACGCTCGACCGCGCCGATCCGCTCGAGTCGCCAGTTGGTGGTGACTTCAGCAAGCTCGCCATCCAGCTGCGACTGCTTCTGCGCGACGAGGCGCACGAGCGGACCGGCAATGCGGCGTTCCTCGGGCGTGATAGAGAGATCGTCCCACACTTGCGAGGCTACGCGCTCGAGATCCTGCCCGCCACGCATGTCCCACGCGTAGAGCGCCTGCAGCGCCCGCGCGCGGGCGCGCGTTTCAACTCTCGTCCGTGCCATCGAGCCGCTCGAACAGGTCAGACATCTCGAGTGCCGCAATCGCCGCGTCCCACCCCTTGTTGCCATGCTCGCCGCCGGCCCGCGCTTCGGCCTGCGCCAGGTCGTCCGTGGTAAGCAGCCCGAAGCCGATCGGGATCTCGTACTCCGAACTCGCGTCCGCGAGGCCGCGCGACGCCTCGCCCGCGACGAATTCGAAATGCGGGGTGTCACCGCGGATCACGGCACCCACCACCACGATGGCGTTATAGCGCTCGGTGGCCGCCAGACGGCGCGCGGCGAAGGGAAGCTCCCACGCGCCCGGCACCCAGACGAGATCCACATCGTCGACTTTCGCACCGTGTCGCACCAGCGCATCCATCGCGCCGTCCGCAAGACGCGACGTGATCGCACTGTTGAATCGCGAGGCCAGCACTGCGTATCGGCGCCCTTCGCCATTCGGCGTGCCGTTGAATTCAGCCATGGAGGTCAGGAGGCGAAGAGGTGACCGAGCTTGTCCCGCTTGGTGCCGAGGTAGCCGGCGTTCTCGTCGTTGCGTGGCTGAACGATAGGCACGCGCTCATCCACCCGCAGCCCGTAGCCCTCGAGCCCCACCATCTTGCGCGGGTTGTTGGTGATGGGACGGATGGAGTGCAGTCCGAGGTCGAGGAGGATCTGCGCGCCGATGCCATAGTTGCGGAGATCCGGGGCGAATCCCAGTTGCTCGTTGGCCTCCACCGTATCGGCACCGCCGTCCTGCAGTTCATACGCCTTCAACTTGTTCAGCAGGCCGATGCCACGCCCTTCCTGATCGAGGTACACGATCACGCCGCGTCCCTCGTCCTGGATCATGCGCATGGCCGTCTCGAGCTGCCAGCCACAGTCGCAGCGCATCGAGTGGAACACGTCGCCAGTGAGGCACTTGGAGTGCATGCGCACAAGCGTGTTCTCACCATCGCCCACGTCGCCGTACACGATGGCGACATGCTCCGCGCTGTCCACGTCGTTGCGATAGCCCACCACCTTCCACGTGCCGAAGTCGGTTGGCAGACGCGCCTCGGCCACCCGGTGCACGAGACGCTCGGTCTTCAGGCGGTGCGCGACGAGCTGCGCCACGGTGATGAACGAGAGCCCGTGTTCCTGCGCAAAGCGCTCGAGCTCCGGCCGCCGGGCGGTGCTGCCATCCTCGTTGAGGATTTCGCAGATCACGCCGGAGGGCGCGAGTCCCGCGAGCCGGGCCAGGTCCACGGCAGCTTCGGTATGCCCCACCCGCTGCAGCACGCCACCATCCCGCGCACGCAGCGGATGGATATGTCCACCGTGCCGAAGGTCCGCTGGCGTCGTCGACGGATCGACCAGCACGCGGATGGTCGTGGCCCGGTCACGCGCGCTGATGCCGGTGGTGACGCCGAACCGGCTCGACGCATCCACGCTTACCGTGTACGCGGTGCGATACTCGTCCAGGTTCGTTTCGGCCATCGCCGGAAGCCCCAGCGCATCCACGCGTGATCCGGGCAGCGCGATGCAGAGCATGCCCCGCGCCTTGCTCACCATGAAGTTCACGAGCTCCGGCGTCACGAGCTCCGACGCGAAGATGAGATCGCCTTCGTTCTCGCGATCCTCGTCGTCCGCGACGATCACGATCCGTCCCGCCGCGATATCCGCGATCGCCTGCTCCACTGTATCGAATGCCATTCCGCTCACCGTGCGGGCGCCGGAGCGCCGTGGTCAAGTCCCGCCATGTACGGCTGGAGCAGCTGCTGCACCATCTTGCCGAGCATGTCCACCTCGATATGCACATCATCACCGGAGCGCAGACTTCCGAGCGTGGTGTGCTGCCACGTGTACTCGATCAGCGACAGCTGAAGGATGCCAGGCGCCGGCAACTCGTTCACGGTGAGGCTCACCCCGTCGACGGTCACCGACCCCCGCAGCACCAGCAACCGGAACAGCGCCTCGGGAACCCGAACGTTCACCAGCAGCGCATCGTCCCG
>JBBSVF010000051.1:0-14780 GCA_038233745.1 Gemmatimonadales bacterium | reverse complement strand
TCCTCTTCTTTCATCTCGCCCCCCTCGTCACCGCCGCCGGAACGGCATTCGCCGCGGATCAAACAACGTTGCGCGTGTTTCGCGACACCCCTGACGAACGCTCGCGGCATCTCGCGGCGCTGGCCCGCACCCACCGATTCGTGGTGGGCTGGCTGGCCGTGTCCATCATCAGCGGCATCCTGCTGTTCCTGTCAGACGTGGAGACTTTCTGGGCCTCTCCACTGTTCTGGATCAAGTTATTCCTCGTGTTTCTGCTGCTCGTGAACGGCGGTCTCATGCTCCGTACCGAAGAGGCCCTCGCCACCTCTCCCGACACATCGGCACTCTGGTCCCGCCTCCGCACACTGTCCATCGGCAGCGGCATCCTCTGGCTGGGGACAACCCTCGTGGGTGTGCTGCTCGTCAGCTACGCCTGAGGCCGGGTATCCCGCGCTGATCGCGAATCCTTTTCCGCGCGCCGGGTACTACTTCCAGTGGCAGCACCAGCCGTTGACACCTGAACGCGGAAACACGATGTCCGAGACGCCTTGCACCGCGGGCTGCGATCCCGTGGATCGTCGCGACTTTCTCCTGAATGCCCTGCGTGCGGGCGCACTGGCGCTCGCCGCGATCGGCATCGCCCCGTCCGGCGCCCACGCCATGCCCCTGCGCTTCATCACCGCACTCGGCTCCACGGGCAGGACGAAAAACTACGCAGTGCCTTCCGCCGACGGTGTCCAGATCGACAAGGACGCCGAGGTGATCATTTCGCGCGCTGGCCGGAACGTCTACGCCTTCGCGCTCTCATGCCCACATCAGAATACGGCGCTCAAGTGGGATGATTCGCAGCACCGGTTCCAGTGTCCCAAACACAAGTCGCGTTATCGCGCTGACGGCACTTTCATCGAGGGCCGCGCCACCCGGAGCATGGACCGGTTGGCCATCCACCTCTCCGGCGGCGCGATCGTCGTGGACCCGGATACGCTCTATCAGGAAGACACCGACAAGGCGCTCTGGCAGGCCGCTGTCGTGACACTGCCGTAGGGGCGGCGCCAGCTACCAGCCCCCCGCGCTTCGGCCATGTAACTTCCCAGCATGCTGATCGGGATTGCCGGCATGGTGGGTTCGGGAAAGAGCACGCTCACGCGGGCACTCGCCGCGCGTTTCGGCCTCCAGCACGCCCTGGAGAGTGTGGACGAGGAGAATCCCTGGCTCGAGCGCTTCTACGCCGGCGGCACTGACGCCATGCGCGCCAACGTGCTGCCACTCCAGCTCCATTTCCTCGCCACCCGCTTCGAGACCATGCGCCGGATGCGCGGCGCGGGCGGGAGCTGGGTGCTGGACCGCACCTGGTACGAAGACGCCGAAATCTTCGCGCGCGGCCACTTCGAGGAAGGCCTCTTGTCTCCCCTGGAATGGGAGCTCTATCGCCAACTGTACCTCGAGCTACTGCACTCTCCCGCCGCACGCCCCCCTCGATTGCTGGTCTACCTGCACGCACCGCTGGACACCATCGTCGCCCGAATCGCCCTCCGCGGACGTCCGAAGGAAAAGGACACACCCATCGCCTACTGGTCGTCCCTGCACTCCCGCTACGAACGCTGGATCGCCGCCTTCCACGCCTGCCCGGTGCTGAGCCTCGACGTGCGCGACTACGACCTCGTCGAGGATCCGGCAGGCATCGAGCTGGTCGCCGGCAAGGTGCGCGAACGACTCGAGCCCTCGCTTCCCCAGACGGATCTGTTTCCCGCCGCTCGCGCGGGCTGATCGTTCACTGCGCTCGGTGCCAGGGCGCCGCGAATTCCGAACCGGCGCTCGTGCAAGGGGTACTGCATGTAGTAGCTTCTCGCCCTCGTGCCGTCATGACCCGGGTCCTCGCCATGCGCGTCCCCATTCCGAAGTTCCCAGCGCTCCTCCTCGCCGTCGCACTGCCCTTGTCCGGAGGTTGTCGCGAGCGCGATACCGCCCCGCCGGTCGACTCCGCGCTCGCGCGGGACATCGCGATGGCGCAGCAGCCGGGCGTCGCGCCGATGGTGTTCAACGATGCCCCCCTCGGTGCTTCTTCCGCTCCAACGCGCGCCACGTCCAGTCCGGCACCACGCAAGTCACCGAGTGTCGCGAACCGGCCCTCGCCCTCGCCCTCGCCACGTCGCAATCCGCCGGCGCCGGTCGTCCGATCGCCGCGACCATCCGCTCCCGCGCCAGTCGCTCCGCGTCCTGAACCCTCACCAACTCCCGGCCCCGCCCCCGCTCCTGCAGCCGGCGTGATCGGCGCAGGCAGCCGCGTCGCCATGGCGACGAACGGGCCCGTCTGCACCCGTGGACTGCTCGTGGGTGACAAGTTCTCAGCAACCGTCACCACACCGACCATGGGAACCAATGGCGCCATCATTCCGGCGGGCGCGGTGGTGGTGCTCGAAGTCGCCGCCATCGATCGCGCCGATCCGGCCGAGAACAGCCGGGTGGAATTCCGTGTGCGGGCCATCGACGTGAATGGAGAAGCGCGGCAGGTGGATGGCGACGTGGCAACCTTGAGCGGCATGCAGCCCACCGCATCATCGTCAGGCGGTAGCGACCGCACGAAGGTGATCGGAGGCGCAGTCGCAGGCGCAGTCCTCGGACGCATTCTCGGCAAGAGTACGAAGTCCACGATCATTGGGGCGGCCGCTGGCGCCGCTGCGGGAACCGCTGCCGCGAAGGCCGGACATGGCTCGACGTCGGACGCCTGCCTTCCCGATGGCAGCGCGTTGAGGCTCACGCTCAGCCGCGACGTGGTTATACGCCGGGGCGCGATCTGACCGCGCCGGCTCGTTCCGTATCGATGGTCGCGTACGTACTCTACGGGTGATGCCAGACGATGCCCTCCCCGACCGTGATGCCCCCGGGCGCCTGACGGACGACGAACGCGAGCGCGCGATGCGTGACGCAGAAGCCCGCGCGCTGGGAGAGAGCGGGCTGGGCTCCGGCCTGCTCGCGCAGCAGTCCGGCGAGCACGCCGGCGATGTCGCGGTGCCGAAGGTGTGCCCGCAATGCAGCACAGAGTACGAGACAGCCGCCCGCTTCTGCCCCGCAGACGGAACGGCGCTGCGTCCGAAGGGTTCGGATTCGGTGGTTGGACGCGTGCTCGCCGATCGCTATCACATCCTCAAGCGGATCGGCGAGGGAGGCATGGGCCGAGTGTATCTCGGCGAGCACGTGAAGATGGGGCGCCAGTGTGCCGTCAAGGTGATGAACCCGGCCCTCGTGAACGATTCCGAGTCCGCATCGCGATTCGCGCGGGAAGCGTCGAACGCGTCGCGCATCATCCATCCGAATGTCGCCGCGGTGTTCGATTACGGAGAGAGTGACGGCGTCGTGTATCTCGTGATGGAATATGTGGATGGCGAACCACTCTCGCGGATCATCACGCGGGAGGCGCCGATTCCCATCGAGCGCGCACTCGACATCGGGCGTCAGATCGCCGAGGGGCTCGAAGCCGCTCACGAACTGGGCATCGTGCACCGGGATCTCAAGCCGGACAACATTCTCGTGGCGCCCCGGAGCGCCGGTCGCGAGTCGGCGAAGGTCGTGGACTTCGGGATCGCCAAGGCAGTGCAGGAGACGGCGGGCGATGCGCTTACACGCACCGGTCTGGTGATCGGCACGCCCGAGTTCATGAGCCCGGAGCAGTTGCTCGGCGATCCGATCGATGCGCGCAGCGATCTGTACGCATTGGGCTGTATCCTGTATCTCATGCTCACGGGCAGGCCGGCGTTCGCCGCGCCCACGCGTGAGCAGATGATCAAGCGCCGGCTCTCCGAGGCGCCGCCACGATTACAGACCGTGGATGCCGGACTCCCCGATTCGCTCGACACGGTTGTTGCGCGATTGCTGGCGAAGGATCCGGCAGATCGCTACGACTCAGCGGCCGACGTGATCGCTGTCCTGAGTGGAGAGCACGAGCGGAGTGCTGACAGTCCGCTGCCTGCACCACCCGGACGACTGACGCCGAGGAGTCTCCCCACGATCACGATGGATGCCGCGGATGCGACGACCGTTGTGACGGCGGCCGTACCCACGATACGGCGCCCCTCTCGCGTGCAGCTCTTCGTCGGGACCGGGGTGCTGGTCGCTGCAGGCGCTCTGGTGATGCTCCTGCTCCCGCCCCGGGCATCACGGGCTCCTGTCGCGGTGCCGGCGGACAGTGCGGCCCTGCGCCCGGTGGTTGACGGTGACCTCGTGCTGACAGCGCCGCTGGTGCCGATGGTGGATTCCGCAAAGCTCGCGGCTGATCAGGCAAAGCAGCGCGTTCAGGATTCCGTCGCGCGCGTCGCGCGGGCGAGCGAGGATGGCGTGCGCAACGCTGTGCTGCGCTACCGGCGCGCGGTGGATGCGCGGGATCTGGCGGCGGTGAAGGCTGCGGTTCCGTCGCTCAGTGAGCAGCAGGGTAATTACTGGCGCGGCGTGTTCAAGGACGCGGAGCGGGTGGCGTCGTCCATTCGTAACTGGAACGTGAAGGTGAAGGGTGAGCGGGCAGATGTCGATTTCAGCATGGCGGTGCAAGTCACCACGAAGGGTTCACGCGAACCGTCTTATCTGTCGCTGCCACAGCAGCACGCCACCCTGGAGCGTTCTGGTGGCGTGTGGAGGATCGTGGCCCTGCGTTGATGTTACGCCCGTCAGCGTTTGCCGAGCCGTGTACGCAATTCGGCGGTGACGCTGTCGAGCTGCGAGGCATCGAAGCCGACGTCCCATTCGTCGCCGCGCGCCCACTGCGCTTCGCTCCGCACCTGCAGCCGTTTCCAGTCGTCGCCAAGAAATCTCGTCGACATGCGCGTGCGATATCGGAGGTCGGGCACTCCGTCCCGCGCGAGGCTCGCCTGCCAGCCCGTCATGGCGAATCCTGCACGTGAGTCGGTGACATCCATCGTGAATCGCTGGCCGAGGACATCGCTCACCACGCGCATCGCCTGCACGTGCGACAATCCGTCACGCACGTCGATCACGCGCGTGACATTTGCCTCGGCTGTGCTCCGGGCGAAGCTCGAGGGCGCGGAACTACCGCCGATGCGTCCTACGGTAGCGCAGGACGCAAGGGCAGCGAGGCAGACGATCGGGACGATGTGACGCATGTGATGATGAGGTGCAAGAAGCGCACTACTGCACGCAGGTGGCCTTCGGGTCGGGCTTCGCATGGTCCACCACGATACGATGGTCCAGGTTCGCGATCTTCCATGCTGCATCGTGGATCAGCTGGTCCACCCTGGCCATGCGCTCATAGTCGATGTACTGCGGCTCGTCGGTCACCTGGTGGTAATCGGCATGTCCGCCGGTGGTCACGAACACGATGGGAATGCCATAGCGGGCATACTCGTAATGATCGCTGCGGCAGTAGATGTTCTGCGGGTGTCCGTTCGCGTCCATCGAGTAGTCGAATTTGAAGCCCAGCCGGCCAGTGGTGTTCACCGACTCGATCAGGTCACCCAGTTCGGTGGACAGGCGCCGCGAGCCCACGAGCTGCACGTAGCCAGCCCCGCCATGGGTGAGCGTGCCCTCCTTCGTCTCGCCGGTGACGTCGGAGCGCGACCCGCGGCCCACCATGTCCATGTTCAGCTGCGCGACGATGGAGTCGCGGGACACGGTGGGATGATCGGTGAAGTACTCCGAGCCCCAGAGCCCCTTCTCCTCCCCGGCGTGCCAGACGAAGAGGATTGATCGCTTCGCACGGATCTTCGATTTCGCAAACGCCTCTGCGATCTCCAGCACGCTCACCGAACCGGAGCCGTCGTCATCCGCACCGTTGTAGATGGAATCCATGCGCACACCGTGCAGCGTGTGCAGGCTGTCGATCATTCTGCGGAGGCGCCGGGACTGCTCCGCCGTGAGTGATTTCGGCTCTGGGTTATCCGCCCCCTGCACGCGCGCGATCATGTTCAGCGCGCGCACGGAGTCGTGATCCACGGGAGCACGGTTATAGCCGATGTGGTCGTTGTGCGCGCCGATTGCCACATATTGGTTCCTGAGGCGAACATCCGAGCCGGGAAGCAGTGCCACGACATTGCGCCCGGGTGCCTGCTCCATGCGATAATCGATGGTGCCACCCAGCGGCTTTCCCATCTGGCCCGGTCGCAGGCTGTCGAGGTTACCCATGATGAGCGACGCCACCCGGTTGGTGACCATCACCGCAGGCGGACCAGACGGCGGACCGTCATCGCCCATCACCGAGCGGTGACCCAGGAAATCCAGGATGGGTGCGGAGAGGCGGTCGAGAGAGATCGGCATCACGGCAGCGGCCGAAAAGAACCGCGTGCCCGGCAACGTCTCGATACCGCGCGTGGCTCGCGTATTCGCGGGAATCGTGAGCAACACCACCTTTCCGGCCACATCGGCGGCAGGAATCCAGGTGGTAGAATCGGTGATCGAGCCGCCGTAGATCACCGGCAGTCCATCCAGCACCAGCGTCCGCTGCAGCCGGCCGGCGGCAAAGAAATCGGTGCGCATGGTGAGTGGCGCTCCGTTCACGAGCATCGTGGAGGAGGGGTTCACCGAGAACACATGCAGCGGCAGATTCTGGAAGTAGCCCCCCGAATCGCCGGCGGGAACGAGGCCCATGCGTCGCACTTCGCGCTCGATGTACGCTGTGCCCTTGAGGTTGTAGACCGTGCCCACCTCACGGCCCATCATCGAATCGTCAGCGAAGATGTAGAGCCGCGTCATCAGATCTGCCGCTGTGATCTTCGCGGTGGTCGGCTTCCCCACGTATGTACGCGGCAGCTCCTTCGCACGGGCGCGCGGCGCCTGTGCGGACGCGGTGGATGCGAGAGCCGTGGCGCCGAGGGCGAGCGCGGCGAAGATTCGGGCGAACTGCATGAGGTGCGGCTCCGGAAGATTGGTGAAGCAGAAATCTTCATCGACGGACCGCGCTGCGCCACCGCCATGACCTCTGGCGGATTGGGTCCCGGGCGATAGAATCCTGCCATGCGCATTGCCCTCCCGCTCGAACAGGCACCCGGTGAGCACCGAGTGGCCATCGCCCCCGACAGTGCCGCCCGATTGACGAAGGCGGGACACTCGATCGTCATGGAAGCCGGCGCCGGAACTCGCGCCGGCTTTTCCGATTCCGCCTACATCGACGTCGGTGTCTCTGTCGCCGCCGATTCCTCGGCGCTTTACGACACGGCGGATCTCGTCTGTCGTGTGCAGCCGCCCACTCCGGCCGAGATCTCGCGCATGCGCGCAGGCAGCGCGCTGCTCTGCCTGCTGACGCCGGCGCGCTCCGGCGACATTCTCGAAGCGCTCGCAGCCCGCTCCATCACCGCGCTGGCAATGGAGCTCGTCCCCCGCATCAGCCGAGCGCAGAGTATGGATGTACTCAGCTCGCAGAGCACGGTGGCCGGGTACAAGGCCGTCCTGCTAGGCGCCTCAGCGCTGCCGAAGTTCCTGCCCATGCTCACGACTGCCGCGGGCACGGTGAGCCCGGCGCGCGTGTTCGTGATCGGCGCTGGCGTGGCCGGCCTGCAGGCCATCGCGACCGCCCGCCGCCTGGGTGGCGTCGTGAGTGCCTTCGACGTGCGCCCCGCCGCTCGCGAACAGGTGCAGTCGCTCGGTGCCACCTTCGTGGCGTCGGAACTCGTGGCGCAGGGCGCGGAAACCGCTGGCGGCTATGCTCGTGTGCAGAGCGCGGACGATGCCGATCGCACCCGTGAGGCCCTGTCTGCGCACATCCGAAATGTGGATCTGGTGGTGACCACTGCGCAGATCCCGGGACGCGCGGCGCCGGTGCTCATCACGCGCGCGATGGTGGAGAGCATGCGCCCCGGGTCCGTGATCGTCGATCTCGCCGCCGAGTCTGGGGGCAACTGTGAACTCACCGTCGCGGGTGAGACGGTGGCACATGGCACGGTCTCGGTGATGGGACCCACCAACGTGCCGGCCACCGTGCCCTTTCATGCGAGCCAGATGTTCGGCAAGAATATCCTGGCGCTCGTCACCCATCTCTCGCGCGACGGCGCGCTCGTGATCGACGCCGACGACGAGATCACCGGCCCCATGACCGTCGTGCGCGACGGCCGCGTGCTCACTCCCCGACCGTCATGATGATTCTCGAGTTGTACATCTTTGTGCTTGCGGGCTTCGTGGGCTTCATGGTCATCACGAAAGTGCCGCCGCTGCTGCATACGCCGTTGATGTCCGCCACCAATGCCATCTCCGGGATATCGCTCGTGGGATCCATCGTTGCCGCCGGATCGCAGCACAGCCGCGTAGCGACTATCCTGGGTTTCCTGGCCGTCGTGTGCGCAACGGCGAACATCGTGGGTGGCTTCCTGATCACCGATCGCATGCTCCGGTTATTCAAGCGACAGGACGCACCGCGCCCCACCTCCACGGACTCCGTACCGTGATGCGCGAGTACCTCACGCAGGCCAGCTATCTCGCGGCCTCCGTCCTCTTCATTCTCGGACTGCGCAGCCTCACGCGGCCCGAGAACGCGCGGCGCGGCATGCAGCAGGCGGCGGTGGGGATGCTGGTGGCGGTGTGCGGGACGCTCATCAATCACCAGATCGTGGACTATCGATGGATTGCGGGCGGCCTCGTGCTTGGCGCGCTCATCGGATATCCGCTGGGAATGTGGGTGCCCACCACTGCCCTGCCGCAACGCATCGCGATGTCGCTGAGTTTCGGGGCGCTGGCAGCCACCCTCGTGGGTGTCTCCGAGTATCACAACGCCATTCACGGGTTCGGCGAGCCCATTACCGCCGTGCGGATGGCGGCGCTCGGGTTCGAGGTGCTGCTCGGGTCGCTGACGGTCACCGGCTCGCTCATGGCGTTCGGCAAGCTGCAGGAGCTTCTTCCGGGCAGGCCGATGACGTATCGCGGGCAGAACCTGGTGAACCTGGCGCTGTTCGCTGTCGCGACCGGATTGTTCGTCACCTGCCTGATCAGTCCGGCTACGAGTGTGGCGTTCTACGGAATGATCGCGGTGGCGGCACTGCTTGGCGTCCTCATGGTGTTGCCCATTGGCGGGGCGGACATGCCGGTGGTGGTGGCGCTCCTGAATTCGTATTGCGGGCTCGCGGCCTCGGCCACGGGCTTTGCCCTGGGCAACAGCATCCTCATCATCTGCGGCGCGTTGGACGGTGCGTCGGGGTTCCTGCTATCCATCCTGATGTCGAAGGCGATGAACCGCTCCTTCGCCAACGTCCTCTTCGGCGCATTCGGCGGCGGCGAGACGACTGCGGTTGCTTCGGGCGACGCGTTCCCCGTGCGGTCGATCAGCGCGGAGGATGCCGCCATCCAGCTGGCGTATGCGCAGCGGGTGATCATCGTGCCGGGGTACGGCATGGCGGTGGCGCAGGCGCAGCATGCCGTGCGTGAACTGGCCGAGCTGATCGAGCGGCGGGGCGGCGAGGTGAAGTACGCCATCCATCCCGTGGCGGGGCGCATGCCGGGGCACATGAATGTGTTGTTGGCCGAGGCCAATGTGCCGTACGATCGGCTGTACGACATGGATGAGATCAACGGGGAGTTTCCCGCGACCGATGTGGCACTGGTGATCGGCGCCAACGATGTGGTGAATCCCGCTGCGCGGGAGGACGAAACGTCTCCCATCTACGGCATGCCCATCCTGGATGTGGATCGTGCCAAGCATGTCATCGTGCTCAAGCGCGGCATGGCAGCCGGTTTCGCCGGCATCGAGAACGCGCTGTTTCATGCGCCCGCCACGAGCATGTTGTTCGGCGATGCCAAGGCGTCGCTCACACGTCTGGTGAGCGAGGTGAAGACTGCGTGATGGAACCTGAGGCCGGCGGGCGTCGTAGGGTCGGAAGAGCCTGTGATACAGGCTGCGAGCGTCAGACAGGGGGGACAGCATGAACAGCAGCATGCAGACAACCAGCGGCAGCAATGCGCCGGCCCGGGCGGAAATGCGCGATCAGATCCGACAGACGATCGTGGATGCGCAACAGGCGGCGTTCGAGGCACGCGTGCAAGCGCGTGAGGCGCAGGCCACTGCCGGCGGCCATCGCATCGTGTTCGATGGCGGCATTCCCGGGGCGCCAGGCGCTCCCGGCATCCCCGGCATCTCAGTCAGCACAGGCGGAGGTCCACCGGAGATTCCTCCGCAGGTGGAGGAGATTTCCATCGCCTTCTTCATCATGGTGGCGTGCATCGTGGTCCTCTTTCCCATCGCGCGCGCGTTTGGCAAGCGCATCGAGCGAAAGGGCGAGATCGCGACGCTGAATCCCGCGTCAACCGAGCAGTTGCGGAGAATCGAGCAGGCGGTAGAGGCGATGGCCATCGAGGTGGAGCGGATCTCGGAGTCGCAGCGCTACATGGCCAAGCTGCAGAGTCCGGGAGCGACAGGAGCGACCATCTTCGGGTCGTCGCAGAGCAGCTGACATGCGCGCGCGGGCGCTCTCGCTCTTGCGAGAGCGCCCGTGAGGCGCGGGAAACGAGAGAGGGACCGGTGATGCCGGTCCCTCTCCTTCGTTCAGCGACCGTCGTGCTCGTGGTCGTCGTCGGGGTCACCGTGGTGTCCCTTGTCAGCCTTGCCCTTCTTTCCCTTGTGGGACTTGCGATCGTCCTTCCTGTCGTCCTTCTGCGCCTTCCGGATCTCTTTCTGCTGCCGCTTGCTCATCTGCACGCCATCGCGGGAGATCACGCGGCCATTGCGATCGTAGACGGTGCCGTTCTGTCCGTAGATCCGCCCATTCTCGCCGATCTGCCGGCCATTCGCGTCGTAGATCCGTCCATCCTGGCCGTACACGCGACCATCCCGGCCATGCACGCGTCCGTTCTGATCCGTGGTGCCCGCACGACCGCCATACACGCGGCCGCCCGACGGAAGCCGCGTTCCATTCTGATCGTACACGCGGCCGTCATCTCCGTACACCCGGCCGTTCTGGTCACGCGCGCCGCTGCCGTAGATCACCCGCGAGTTTGCCGGCGCGTTGGCGCGCGCGGTGGCGCAGTCGGTCGCGGCGGGCTGCTGTCCCGGTGGCACTCCCTGAATCCAGATGCGGCACATGCCGGCGGCCGGCATCTGACCGGGAGGCACCATGCCGCCCTTCACGCCCTGCGCGCTAGCCACGCCTGCCGACAGCACCATCGCGCTGCCCACCGCCATCGCAACTCGAATCGTCTTCATGGCACCTCTCCTTCGGATTGCCGCGCGACCCGCGCGGAAGGTCCAGCACCTGCCTGTCAGCGGGGCGCGGGAGCGCGATCCGCCAGTTCCTTCAGTCCTGGCCGCGAGATGAGCGACAGGGACTGCACCAGACTTCGCCCGTTCGACGTCACGCGTCGCACCACCACCAGATTCTGTGAATACCAGGGATTCCGCTGCTCATCGAGTTGCGTGTACACCACGCCCCTCCCTGCTGACGACGCGTGAATGAACCAGCCGTCGCCTGCATAGATCGCGACGTGGGAAATCGCCTCGCCGGGCTCCGCGAAGAGCATCAGGTCACCCGCTCGCATGGAGGACTCGCGTAGAGCGACGCCCTGCCCTGCATTCGCCTGCTCCCGCGAGACCCTCGGCAACGCAACCCCGTTCTTTGCGTACACGTACTTCGTGAAGCCTGAGCAGTCGAACCCTTCCGACGGGGTGTTGCCACCCCACTTGTACGGCACTCCCAGAAATCGCTCGGCGGTTCCAATCGCCGCGGTGGCGGCGGCCGGCGGCGCGGCGCGGTCTGCACCGCCCGAGCTCGCGGTCGTGGTCGTCGTGGAGGAACTCGTTCCCACTGCGATGCCGGCCTGGATCACCTGGCCGAGTAGCCCGATCGCCGACTGATTCATCAGGGACTGCGTACATCCCGAGAGCAGGATGGTGCAGGCCGTGGCGAGAGTCAGTGGGAGTGGGGACGAGTGCCTCATGCCACCACTATAAGCAGCTAGTGGACCACTCGTGCTGGTGGAGGCAAGACATTGAACTGCACCGGGTTACGTCGTATGTGCCGCAGCTCACGGGGGTTGAACCGTCCACTTTTTTATACAGGCCGTCTGGCCGTGGGGACGGAGCGCTATCCGTCATTCTCAGCGAAGCGCCATCGGCCATCCTGAGCCCCGCCCTCACACGGCCAGTTCGAGCTCCACTGCCCGGTCGGCCATTGCAGGGCTCAGGTAACAGTGCAAGCCGCACGGCGTCAGATCGGCCTCTGCAAACACGCGTCGGTACTGGGCGTGGGTGCGGTGGTGCCAACCCTCGAGATCTCCCTCCATGTCGTCACCCGAGGTGTAGGCCTCGAAGAACGCCACCCCCGACAGGAGCGACGCGAGGTGCTGTACCCCGGTCCGCAGTTCGCCGGTGGGGATGTACTGCATCACATCGGCGCAAACGATCAGGTCGAACCGACTGCCCAGGCGCAGATCTGGAAGTTCCTGAAAGGACCCGAGACGCAGATTGCGTCGACGACCGTGCCGGGCAACCGACCACTCGCTGGGATCCACGCCAACGTAGCGAAGCCCGGGACGCATGCGACGAAGCTGTACTCCCCATGCACCCTCGCCAGCTCCCACGTCCAGCACGGACCGGACCTTGCGCCGCAGAAAGTACTCGGCGACTCCCACGACCATGCGGATCTTCCGATTCACGCTGTCCGGGGTATGGACCTGCGTGCGGGGATCGCGATACCACCGTGTGAAGTACGCCTCGTCGTATCGCTTCTGGCCGGCGCGCGCCGGCCAACTGGAGGATGCCATGCAGAGTCTGAAATTGGGTGGAGCAACACGGGTAGCTGGGCGACGCTGGCGTCTCGCGCTGGCCGGCGCGTCGATGTCGCTGCTCGTCGTCGCATCGGGCTGTTTCCGCTCAAAAACTGACGAGCCAGTCGAACCGGTAGCGCCAACTTATGTGCGGGTGGTGAATCAGGCATTCCTGGACATGACGGTCTACGTCTACCGCAGCAGCCAGCGCGTCCGGCTGGGACAGGCCAATGGCAACAGCGTCACACGGCTTCGCGTACCGCAGTCGCTGCTGTTCGGGGCCACGCCGCTGCGTTTCCAGGCCGACCCGATCGGGGGCTCCCGCCAGTCGATTTCACAGGAAATCACGGTGGATCCGGGAGACGAGGTCACCCTCACGATTCCACCGTCCTGATGTCGCAGGATCGGTGAGTTGCACCTGGCGTCCAATGGCCGCCGGATGGATGCATGCTGACGCAGACTCCCGAATGATATTTGCCCGCCGCGCCGCTCGGCTTCTGGCGGGAGCGGTGGCTGTGGCGCTGCTCGGTGCCGGCGTGGTACTCGGGTGGATCTCGGTGGTCGCGATTCGCCAGCATGAGGGCGTGTTTTTTCCGGCTGGCTATGCCGCGCTCACCTGCATGGCCCTGGGCGTGTTCGTGCTCCGGCGCGTGGCGCGCTGGTCGTCGGCGCAGCAGGAAAACGACTAGCGCACTGACTCCTCGTGCTCGTTTGTTGGCGTCGACAAGTCCACCATCATGCCGGCGTCAAGGTACGGGACCATGACCTCGAAGCGTTCCTGTTTCTCCAGCCGTCGCAGGACACCGCTCATCCGGGCCGATTGCTCGAGGATGGCGCTGATGCGCTCGCGATCGTCCGCGTCCACCTGCTTCGATTCCTCCAGCAGTTCGGCATTCAGCATCACGCTGGCCAGGGCGTTGTTCAGTTCGTGCCGAAGCCCCAGCGCGAGCTGCTGCATGGCCTCCGTTCGTCGCGTGCGGGCGCTCATCCGCTCGCTCCGGAGGGCCCAGAGTGCCGCCGTCGCCAACAGGAGCGTGAGTGCGACGACGACGACTAACATCCAGCGCTGCGTCCGCTGGACGATTGCAGGAATGAGCTGGGGAACACCGATCGGGAGCAGGGCTGCCTCCACGACCACTCCGCCACCGCTGGTGCTGAGCACGGCTCGCTCCCTGTACTCACCGGGACCGCTGCCGCGCGAAGACTCGCTCTGCCAGAAGACCTTGCCACTCCGGTCCAGCACCCGCATGTCAAGCAGGCCAGCATTGCCGACCTCGCCCTCTCGCACTGCGGTGGTGTCGTAGTTCCAGCGTGCGCCGGTAAAGGAACTTGGCAGCAGCGGCGTGTCGCGGAAGACGACGGCGGCGACCGCGGCGATCGTTCGGGCTCGCGGATACGTATATCCATAGACTGCGCGCGCACGACCTGTGGCGTCGACCAGCGCCGCGTACGATACCGTGATGGGTCCGGCATCACCTTCGGCCACCATGATGAACTGTTCACCCGTCTGGACCGGCATCCTCGCGATGTTGCTGCGAACACTGTCGACGATATGGCGCGCAAGTGCTGGGGGGAGATTGAGGCGGGTCTCGTCGGTGCCCCCGTCCAGCCAGAGGCAGAAGACGCCGCGCAGCGGATCGTTCAGCAGGCCATAGGCGGCGAAGACGGAGTCTGCTCGCGTCTCCACGTCGCGCAGGGAGGGTGCAGCGACGGCCCGGCGTGCGCTCCCTGTGACTGGTGCGAGGATGCTGCTGCGCTGATAGGAAAAGTGACGCAAAAGCTCTGCGCCCATGAGCCGGCTGGCGTATCCGGTGTAATCCTCGAGTGTCCGCGTCGTCGACCGCTGGAGCGCCTGCTCCGCACGACGCACGAGCAGCGTGAGTGCAAACACGAACGACATGGTGAGCACCACCGTGATGGCCGCGAGCACGAGTCGCGAGCTGGACGAATCGTCGGTCATGCGTGCACGCGGCGCGCTGATGCGTCGCCAGCGAGGCGTTATCTGTGTCATCAATGATGTTCGGGCCGCCGACCGTCACAAACGGATGATCCGCAAGTCGGGCTGAGCGCGAATATGTATGACTCCAATCATTCGTGCCAGAGCGCCGTTTTGCGCG
>JBBSVF010000050.1:0-14823 GCA_038233745.1 Gemmatimonadales bacterium | reverse complement strand
TGCGGATTCGAAGCCGATCCTCACGCTGCCGCTCTCGGTGGGGCTCCGGTTCTAGACGGCACCGAGGTAGCGGTGCCGGTGACGCGGCGCGCTGGCCGGTCCGGCTAGCGCGCGATCTCGAGCACCACGGTTTGTCTGGCACCTGTCCGTGTCGACACCGGATAGGGCGCCACCGAGATTAGCGTGACGCGAATCCCGTGGTAGCTTGCTGAGCGCGGCAGAGCGACGAGCGTGAGCGTCTCAGTACGCTCGGCGCCACTCCCACTGAACTGCAGCGTCACAAGTGCATCGCCCGCGGTGATGCACTGGACGTCACTCGGACAGCGCGAGTCGTTCACGGCCGCCACACGAATGACGTCGCCGGTTCCCGAGACACGCGCCGATTCTCCCACGGACAGGCTGACTGACTGACCGGAGTTGACCTCCGACGGCTCCAGGCTGGCGCGTGAGCATGCCGCAACCAGCACGAGTGCAGCCACAACCGTCGCAGGCATACCTCGCCTGGACAGGATGACGGACGCGGCAACCTGGGTCAGTCGTGTGCTCACACCACGAAGCTCAGCATGCGTCCCGCCTTGTAGATCACACGCGTCGGCGCGCCGACGATGAACTTCGAGATCGACTCCTGCGCCATCGCGGCAGCGACCGCCGTCGCCTCGGTCGCATCCGGGGCCACCTGAATCGTCCCGCGCGTCTTGCCATTCACCTGCACCGCCAGCGTCACACCGCTCTCCGCCACGAGCGACGCATCGTACGCCGGCCACCCCGCGTCGAATACGCTGCCCTCGTGCCCCAGCACCTGCCACAGTTCTTCGGCGATGTGCGGCGCGAACGGGCTCACGAGCTGCACGAGCGGCTCCACTTCGCTCACCGCCGGCACGCGCTCACCCGATCGCATGGCATTCATGTACTCCATCATTGCTGCGATGGCGGTGTTGTAGCTCAGCTTCGGGATGTCGTCGCCCACCTTGCGGATGGTCTGATGAAGCTTGCGCTGCACATCGGCATCCACGTCGTCAGTGCGTCGCGCCTGGTGCACCGACTTCCAGAGGCGGTCCAGGAATCGCCGTACCCCCGAGATCCCCTTGTCCTGAAAGTCCCCCCCCTCCTCGTACGGCCCCAGGAACATCAGGTAGGTGCGGAACGAGTCGGCACCCCATTCCGAGATGTACTCGTCGGGATTCACCACGTTCCCGCGGCTCTTGGACATCTTCGCCCCATCGCGCACGATCATGCCGTGCGCGCGGAAGCTCATGAATGGCTCCTCGAAGTCGAGGTGACCGCCATCGTGCAGTACCATCGTCACGAATCGCGAGTACAGCAGATGCAGCACTGCGTGCTCGTTACCACCGATATAGCTCGTCACCGGCAGCCACTTTCGCGTGAGCTCGGCGTCGAAGGGCACATCGGTGCGATCAGAGCTGGGATAGCGCAGGAAATACCAGGCGCTGTCCAGGAAGGTGTCGCTCACGTCGGTCTCGCGCCGCGCGCGTCCCCCGCACGAGGGACAGGTGGTGTGATACCACTCCTCGTGGCGCGCGAGCGGGCTCACGCCCGAATCGTCCGGGCGGAAATCCTCGATCTGCGGCAGCAGCACCGGCAACTGCGATTCGGGCACCGGCACTGTGCCGCACGTGTCGCAGTAGATGATGGGAATGGGCGGTCCCCAGTAGCGCTGACGCGAGATGCACCAGTCGTGCAGGCGATAGTTCACCACCGGCGTAGCCGCGTGGCGCGCGGCCAGCTCGGTCACGATCGCCGACTTGGCGTCAGCCACACTGAGACCGTTGAAGCGCTCGCTGTTCACGAGCCGGCACCCGTCCATCCCGGTGAAGGCGGCGCCCTCGAAGGGCGTGACACCGTCCTGTTCCTCGGAGGCGACCACGCGCACGATGGGCAGGTCGTACGCTGTCGCGAACTCGAAGTCACGTTCGTCGTGTGCCGGCACCGCCATGATGGCACCCGTCCCGTACTCCATCAGCACGTAATCGGCGATCCAGATGGGGATCGGCTCGCCGGATCCGGGATTGGTGGCGTACGCACCGGTGAACACACCGGATTTTTCCTTCGTGGTCCGGCGCGCCACCACATCCTGCTTCGCCGCGCTCGCGACGTACTGCTCTACAGCATCGCGCTGCTCATCCGTGCAGATGCTGGGGACGAGCGGATGCTCCGGCGCAAGCACGAGGTACGTGGCGCCGTAGATCGTGTCCGGACGCGTGGTGAACACGCGGACTTCCATCGGCCGCGCCGTCACCTCGCCCGACTGCCCTGCCGCCACCGTCGCGCTGCCGGCGAACTCCAGGAGATCCTGGACGGGAAAGGTGAGCTCAGCCCCCTCCGACCGGCCGATCCAGTTCCGTTGCGCGCTCTTCGTGCTCTCGGACCAGTCCAGCGTCTCCAGGTTGTCGAGCAAACGTCCCGCATAATCCGTGATGCGGAAGAACCACTGCTCAAGGAATCGCTGCTCCACCGGCGTCTTGCACCGCTCGCAGAGTCCGCCCTCCACCTGCTCGTTCGCGAGCACCGTCTTGTCGAAGGGGCACCAGTTCACTGCCGCCTTCTTCTTGTACGCCAGCCCCTGCCGGAACAGTTGCAGGAACACCCACTGCGTCCACTTGTAGTACTCCGGATCGGTGGTGGACAGCTCATGGCGCCAGTCCACCATCAGTCCAGCTCGCTGCAGCTGGCGACGGAAGTTGTCGATATTGCGAGGTATGAGCTCGCCGGGATGCATTCCCTGCTTGATCGCGAAGTTCTCGGAGTGGATTCCGAAGGCGTCGTACCCGATGGGCTCGAATACCGTGTGCCCTTGCAGGCGCTGGAATCGTCCGTGAATGTCGTTGCCAGTGAATGCGAACAGATTGCCGACGTGCAGGCCCTCTGCGCTCGGATACGGAAACATCATGAGCGAATAGTACGGCCGCTGGCCGCACTCGAGGTCGGGGGCATTCACCCCCGCGTCCTGCCAGTGGGCTTGCCACTTCCGCTCGATGGCGGCAGGATCATAGCCGGCCGGCTCGTCGCCGGCGGACTGTGGGGTCGTCATGTCTGTCATGGGCAGGGTCGGCGCTCTCCCGGCGGGGCAACGCGACTTGTCGCCCGGACGGACAGAACTCTCTCTTCTCGCAATCTAGTGTCATGTGGGGGGCATTCAAGCGAGCCGACGCCGGCTCGCGCCTCTCTCGTTCCAGTTTCTGCAGAGTATTTCCACGATGTCGATTCTCTCGCTCACCGCACCCATCCAGGGCCGATCGGCCGCTTCGCTCCAGCGCCGCTTCGTTGCTCGTGCAGCAGTCGCCGGGAGTGTAGCGATCGCTGCCTTCGGTTTGGCAGCCCACTTCACCCTCGGCCGCAGCGATGCCGTACGCCAGGCGATCAACGTTTCCATCGTTGCGCTCGTGCTCCTGCTCACGGGTCTGCTGATCGCGGTGTGGTACTTCGTTGCGACGTCGGTCTCCCGGCCCTCCAGCGAGCTCGCTCAGGCGGCCGAAGCCGTGGCCAACGGGGATTTCTCCGTGCAGCCGCAACACACATCGGCTGACGACGAGATGGGGCGGCTCAGCCGCGCGCTCGTGGCGATGGTGATGGAGCTGCGCCGCCTGGCGTCGGCCATCACGGGCTCCGCCGGCGAAACGCGTGCGATGTCCGCCGAGATCACCGCCGGCTCGGAGCAGATGGCCGCGACGGCGGGCGAGATCGCGAGCACGGCGAGCGATCTGTCGGCCCAGGCCACCACGATGGCGGAGAGCATATCCACACTGGCCGGCGCCGCGGGCTCACTCCGGGAAGTGGCCGCCGCGCTGGACGACGGCGCACACGAGGGCGTCGTCCGCAATGCCGCACTGCGCACGATGTCGCTCGAGAACCGCGCCGGCCTGGACGAGAGCTCGCAGTCGCTCGAGACGCTCGCCGCCGAGGTGCACGACAGCGCATCTGCCGTCGAGGAGCTGGGCCGCGCGAGCGAAGAGATTCGCAGTTTCGTGACCCTCGTGCGCAAGTTGGCGCGCCAGAGCAAGCTGCTCGCGCTGAACGCCGCCATGGAGGCCGCGCGGGCCGGTGAGCATGGAGAGGGATTCGCCGTCGTGGCCGCTGAGGTGCGACGCCTGGCCGCCATGTCGAACGACGCTGCGGAGCGCACCGAGGAAATCGTCACCGGCGTGCTGCAGGGGATTGCGCGCTCACGGGAGTCCGCCGAGCGCGCCGTCGCCACCGCACAGACGGTGCGCGAATCCACGGTGCGTGCGTCCCGCTCGTTCTCGGAGATCGAGCGTGCCGTCGCGGATGCCGATGTGTGGACGGCGTCCATCGAGCAGACATCCGCGACGACGAGCAACCTCGTGGAAGTGATGACGGAACGCCTGCAGGAACTCGCGGGCGGCACGGAGTCGTTTGCCGCGGCGATGGAACAGGTGGCCGCCTCCAGTGAGGAACAGAGTGCGAGCACGCAGGAAATCGCCGGCGCGGCCGCCACCCTCGCGGCGGCGGCCGAGCGGCTGACGAAGCTGGTGGGGGGACTGCGGGTGGCGTAGGCCCTGGTCGCCCTGAGCGCAGCGAAGGGCCTGCAGTTGCCCAGGTCGCCCTGAGCGCAGCGAAGGGCTTGCAGTTGGACCTGCAGATCCTTCGCTGCGCTCAGGATGACGGGGCCCGCGCAAGCCACATACGCGTCCCCCCCACCAGCACCGCCGCATGGCGCACCGCGCCGCTCTGCCCGTACCTTGTGATCATGACATCCACCGTCCGAGACCAGCTCCGCGAGCTTCCCTTCCTGGAGGGACTCACCGACACCGCCATCCATCAACTCGCGAAGCTGGTGGAGACGCACGAGTATCCGGGCGACTCGCTGATCTTTCAGGAGGGCGAACCGCGAACGCGGATGGTGCTCGTGCTGAGCGGTGCGGTAGCGATCGAGAAAGGCCGGAATGCGCGGCCCACCCGCATCGCCACACTGGGCTCTGGTGAGGCCGTGGGCGAAGGACTCCTGCTCGACGACTCTGTGCATGGCACCACCGCACGCGCCATCGCACTCACGAAGGTGCTGGTGATCACCAATGCGCAGATCGACATCATGCTGCGCGACACGCCGTCGCTCTACGCCGCCCTCGTCGCGGCCGCCGCGCGCGCGATCAAGCAGCGGCTCTCGGCCGTGGACGCCACCCTCGTGGGACGGGGTCGCGTCCTCGGCTTCGGCGGCGGGCGCATGCGCACCGAGCACGACATGCTCGGCGAGCGCGAGGTGCCCGAAGCCGCGCTGTACGGAGTACAGACGTTGCGCGCGGTTGAGAACTTCTCCATCACCGGCATCCCGCTGCGCGAGTTCCCCGCGCTCATCGAGGCGCTCGCGGCGGTGAAGGAGGCGGCCGCCAGTGCGAACGCCGACCTGGGCCTCCTGCCCCGCGATATCGCGGATGCCATCGTGCGCGCGTCCGTCGAAATTCGCGGCGGACGGCATCACGAGCACTTCATGGTGGACATGATCCAGGGAGGCGCCGGCACCTCCACGAACATGAACGCCAACGAGGTGATCGCCAACCGCTCCCTCGAGTTGCTGGACCGCCAGCGCGGAGACTACGCGCACGTACATCCCAACAACCATGTGAACCTCAGCCAGTCCACCAACGACGTCTATCCCACGGCGGTGAAGCTGGCACTGCATACCGCCATCGAGGATCTGCGCGCAACCATGCGCGCCCTGGCAGAGGCCTTCCTGGAGAAAGGGCGCGAGTTCTCGCCCTTCATCAAGATGGGACGCACGCAGTTGCAGGATGCCGTGCCCATGACGCTGGGTCAGGAGTTCACGGCCTTCGGCCACACCATCCTGGAAGACGTCGAACGCCTCGGCGAGGCGCAGGCGCTGATTCGCGAGATCAACATGGGCGCGACTGCGATCGGCACCGGCCTCAATGCGCCCCCCGGATACGCGGAGGCTGTCCGATCCCACCTCTCGCGAATCACGGAGCTGGACCTCATCACCGCACCGGATCTCGTGGAGGCCACCGCCGACACGGGTGCCTTCGTGCAGCTCAGCGGAGTGCTGAAACGGTGCGCCGTGAAGCTGTCGAAGATCTGCAATGATCTCCGGCTGCTCTCCTCGGGCCCCCGCGCGGGACTGGGCGAGATCAACCTGCCCGCCATGCAGCCTGGCTCCAGCATCATGCCGGGCAAGGTCAACCCGGTGATCCCGGAAGTCGTGAACCAGGTGTGCTTCGACGTGATCGGTGGCGACGTAACCGTCACCATGGCGGCCGAAGCCGGGCAGTTGCAGCTCAATGTGTTCGAGCCCGTGATTGCCTACCGACTGCTCGCCGGACTCAGCACGATGACGAATGCGTGCACGGTGCTGCGCGAGCGATGCATCACCGGCATCACCGCGAACCCCGACCGCATGCGGCAGTTCGTTGAGCAGTCCGTGGGCATCGTCACCGCACTCGTGCCTGTCATCGGCTATGAGGCGAGCACGGAAATCGCGCGCGACGCGCTCGCCAGCGGCCGCGGCGTGTACGATCTGGTGATGGAGCGAGGTCTGCTCACGCGCGAGCAGCTCGACGAGGCGCTGAATCCCGAATCCATGACCGGGCGCGCCACCTCTTGACCCATGGCGCCCCGTCGCAGAAAACGAGCTGACGCATCGCTCTTCGGCCTCCCATCCGACGCGGTGGCTGCAGGCACCTTCAGTGCGGTGCCGTTGCCGCTCGTCGGCGAGGCTCTGCGTCGGGCGGGTCGATCGCCGCGAGTCGTATGGCAGGTCTCGGCGCTCCGCGAAGGGTGGCTCGGGGGGATCGATGAGGCGGTTGCGCTGCTGCGTACCGCGTCGATCCAGACGGACGCGCTCGAGGTGCAGGCGCTGGCGGAAGGCAACCTCGTGACGCCCTGGGAAACAGTGCTGCAGGTGACGGGGCCCTATGCATCCTTCGCACATCTGGAGACGCTCGTCCTGGGCGCGCTTGGCCGCGGAACGCGCGTCGTCACCACCGTGCGGCGCCTCGTGGAGGCCGCGCGTCCCAAGCCGCTGCATTTCCTTGGGAGCGATGGAGATCATGCGTCGCTTCAGCCCGCCGATGGACTGAGCGCACAGATCGGCGGGGCCACTTACGTGTCGACCGCCGCACACGCGCTGTCTGGACCGCGACGGATGCTGGGCCAGATTCCGCACTCGCTCGTGGCCGCGTGCGGCGGTGATGTGGTGGCTGCCGCTCGAATGATCCTCGAAGTCGTCGGTGAGGGGGTGCCGATTCTCGCGCCGGTGGACTATCGAAACGACAGCGTCACCGCGAGCCTCGAACTGGCCCGCGCGCTGGAGGGACGCCTGTGGGGGGTGCGGCTGGACACGTCGTCACTGATGGTGGATCGCTCCGTGATTCCCCTGATGGGCTCCTTCACGCCAACCGGCGTGAACCCCGCGCTTGCCTGGGCAGTGCGGAACGCACTCGATGCCGAAGGGTTTGGTGAAGTCAAGATCGTGGCGGCGGGTGAGCTGGCGGTGGATGGCATTCGCGAACTCGAGGAGGACGGCGTGCCGATCGACGCGTATGCCGTGCGCACCACCGAGCGCGATGGGCAGTGGGCCTTCGCCGCGGATGTCGTGGACGTGGACGGCGTTCCCGAATCGCGCGCGGGGCGTGAAGGCCGTCCCAATGCCAGGCTCCTGCCCGCATGATCGCGTCGTCCAGTACCCAAGGAGAGTTCCCATGGCAGGTGTGAAGCTGGATGGCGCAGGCGTGCAGAAGATGAAGACCATCGACGAGGCACTCACGCAGGTGCAGCGGCTGCATGGCATCGTGGAGACATACGCGCTGGCGATGCTGCGCAATCAGCCCACCGGCCTGTACGGCATGCAGGTGAAGCGCGCCATCACACCCATGATCGGCCTTCTGAAGCCGCAGTTCGGGCTCATCTCGGATCAGATCGCTGCCGTGAACCTCGTCGCCAGCCGCGGGGGGAACGAGAAGGCCAAGATCCGGATGCTGCGCGAGGGCGTCGGCTCCATCCGGCAGGCGCTGGAAATCGCGCAGGTGCGGATCAAGGACAATCACGCGGTGAAGGAGGAGGCGCCGGAGGCTCCGCACGCCGGCTGACACCGGCGCCGTGGCGCGCTCGTATCCCGCTGTGGTGAAAAGTCCTACCGCGAGCGGTCAGGCGCGCCGTTGCGTTGCTTTCACCCTCTGCGGCCCGTAGGTTTGGGGATTGTACGACTCCGCCAAGAGCGCGACGAGATGGAGTGGTCGCGCCTCCCACGATCCTGACGGAACAAGGACCTCGCATGCCCGTGTCCCCCCGACTGCGCCGGCTCTCCGCCATTGCGCTGCCGGCCTTCATCGCCCTTGTCTTCACCGCGTGCAGCGGTGCGGCATATCCGAACTCGGTGTTCACGCGTTTCACCGATTTCAACCGCGATGTCGGCTATCTCTTCAAGATCCTCTTCTGGCTTGGCACGATCGTCTTCATCTTCGTGGAGGCGCTCCTTCTCTACACGATCTTCCGCTACCGCCGCCGCAGCGAGAACGATCGGCCCGAGCACGTGCATGGCAACACCACCCTCGAAATCGCGTGGACGTTGATTCCCGCGTTCATCCTGGCCTTCCTCGCCGTGCCCACGGTGCAGGTCATCTTCAAGACGCAGGCGAGGGCTCGCGCCGACGCCCTGCAGATCGAGGTGATCGGCCATCAGTGGTGGTGGGAGTTCCGCTATCCGCAGTACACCGCGATGGGCGCGAACGGCAAGCTCGACACCCTCACCACGGCCAACGAGCTCTATCTCCCAATCGGCCGCACCGCGAACTTCTCGCTGCGCACCCGCGACGTGCTGCACTCCTTCTGGATTCCGCAGATGGGGGGCAAGCGCGACCTCATCTCCAATCACACGAACTACCTCTGGTACACGCCCGACTCGGTGAGTGTCCAGGCGTGGAATGGCGTGTGTGTGGAATACTGCGGCGCGTCTCACGCGAACATGCGCTTCAAGATGTTCACGGTCACGCCCGCGGACTTCGAATCGTGGACCCGGCACCAGACGTCGCCCGCGGCCTTCGGCGCGGTGATGTCCGCTGCTCCGGCTGTGGCTTCAACGTCGCCGGCGGTGGCCGTCGCCACGACCCCGCCCGCCACGACCTCGCCCGCCACCACTGCGCCGACAACGGCCATGGCCGCCATGCCCGCGCACGACATGTCGGCGATGCCCGTGCAGCAGGCGGGCTACACCTTCCCGTCCGCACAGATTCCGGCGCATGCGCGGCCGAGCACCCCCATCCCGCCTGGGATGGCCTCCTTCAACGAATCGCTCGTGGGCGACCCGGAGAAGGGGCGTGACATGCTCACCAAGGGCACCGGTCTCTGCCTGAGCTGCCACATGATCAACGGCAACCCGTCGATGATGGGCCTCATCGGGCCGAATCTCACACACGTGGCCTCCCGCAGTACGATCGCCGGCGGCATCTACCCGAACGACCGCAAGCACCTTGCGCTCTGGATCAAGAACGCCCGTTGGATGAAGCCGGGCGTGCTCATGCCCACACTGGGCGCCTACCAGCGCGACCCCCTCGAGAAGAAGACGGTGCCCGCCACCGGACTCACCGACCAGCAGATCGCCGACATCGTCGCGTATTTGCAGGCGCTCAAGTAACCGCCGAGTTCACCGGAGATTCACAGCATGGCAACCACAGCTACCGCGCCGGTCATCGCGCCGACGGAGAGCTACGTCGGTGAGAGCGGCATCTGGGCCTGGCTCACCACAGTCGATCACAAGCGGATCGGCACGCTCTATCTGTACAGCTCGCTCTTCTTCTTCATCATGGGCGGCATCGAGGCCGGGCTGATCCGCCTCCAGCTCGCTGGCCCCAACAAGCACCTGCTCACGGCTGAGCAGTACAACCAGATGTTCACGATGCACGGCACCACCATGATCTTCCTGGGGGTCATGCCGCTGTCCGCTGCATTCTTCAACTACCTCATTCCCCTGCAGATCGGCGCGCGCGACGTCGCCTTCCCCCGCCTGAATGCCTTCAGCTACTGGGTGTTCCTGCTCGGCGGCATCTTCATGAACTTCTCGTGGCTCGTCGGCGCTGCACCCAACGCCGGCTGGTTCGGCTACGCGCCGCTCACCACGATGACCTACTCGCCCGGCCTGAACATCGATTTCTGGGTGATCGGCCTCCAGATCCTGGGTGTCAGCTCACTCGCGGCGGCCTTCAACTTCATCACCACGATCATCAACATGCGCGCACCGGGGATGAACCTCATGCGCATGCCGATGTTCACCTGGAACGCCTTCGTTGTGCAGTTCCTGCTCATCCTGGCCTTCCCGGTCATCACGATCGCCCTCGTCTTCCTGCAGTTCGACCGCTTCTTCGGCACGCAGTTCTACGAAGTGGCCGCGGGTGCGGATCCCCTGCTCTGGCAGCATCTGTTCTGGATCTTCGGACACCCTGAGGTCTACATCCTCGTCCTGCCAGCCTTCGGCCTGGTAGGCGAAATCATTCCCACTTTCTCGCGGAAGCCGATGTTCGGGTATCCCGTGATGGTGTACGCCACCATGCTCATCGCCTTCCTGGGCTTCGGCGTCTGGGCGCATCACATGTTCGCCGTGGGCATGGGCCCCATCGGTGACACCTTCTTCGGGCTCACCACCATGCTCATCGCCATTCCCACCGGCGTGAAGATCTTCAACTGGATCTTCACCATGTGGGGGGGCTCCGTGCGATTCACCACAGCGATGAAGTTCGCCATCGCGCTCGTCGCCCTGTTCACCATCGGCGGCATCTCGGGTGTGATGCACGCGTCGCCCCCCGCCGACCTGCAGCAGACCGACACCTACTTCATCGTCGCACACTTCCACTACGTGCTGTTCGGCGGCTCCATGATGGGCATCTTCGGGGGCATCTACTACTACTACCCCAAGATGTTCGGACGCATGCTGGACGAGGCGCTCGGCAGCTGGCACTTCTGGCTGACCTTCATCGGAATGAATCTCACCTTCTTCCCGATGCACTTCTCGGGACTGATGGGCATGCCGCGTCGCATCTACACCTACGACGCTGGCCAGGGATGGGAAGTCTTCAACATGATGAGCACCGTGGGCACCGGCATCCTGATGCTTGGCACGCTGATCTTCGTGTACAACTTCTTCCGCAGCAAGGTCACCGGCGCCGTGGCCGGCAATGATCCGTGGGGCGCTCCTTCCCTGGAGTTCGCCATTCCGTCGCCGCCGCCCGAATACAACTTCGCGCGCATCCCGCGCGTGACCTCGCGGTATCCGCTGTGGGACGTCAAGTCGCCGGCGCTCACCGATGACGTCCCGCACAGTGCGCACGGTGACAAGCGCATCGACGTGGACGTGGGATCCAAGCATACCGGGCACACCAGCGCCGGCTTCGTCGGCAACGTTCCGAAGCAGGCGGACGAGGGCGGCATGCTCAACGAGAACGCGTCCGGCAAGACGGCGCGGGAGCTCGGCATTCCGATGCCCAATCCCACCATCAAGCCGTTCCTCACCGCGGCATCCATGACCGTGATGTTCGTGGGCCTGCTGTTCATCCACACCGGACACATGAGCCTCGCGCTCACCATCATGATCGGCGGCGCACTCTGCATGACCATGTCCCTGTATTCCTGGCTGCTTACCCCGCTCGAGGACGCGCACTGATGGATCACGCTGCCGATGTCATCCACAGCGCCCACGACGTGACGCAGGGACACCCGCCGACGTCCACGGGGCTCGACAACAAGAAGATCGCCATCTGGGCCTTCATCGGTTCAGAGTGCATGCTCTTCGTGTCGCTCATCTCCACGTACCTCATCTACAAGGGCCGCAGCCTCGTGGGACCATATCCCCACGATGCCTGCCTCCCACCGAACTGCAGCACCCCGCTCAAGGCGATCCTCAACATCCCCGTGACCTCGGCCAGCACCTTCGTGCTGCTCATGTCGTCGCTCGCGATGGTGCTGGCCCTCGCGGCCGTCGAAGACAAGAACAAGCCCAAGCGCACCACCGGCGAACGCATCCTCGGCTCCTCCAAGCTGTGGCTGTGGATGACCGCACTGCTGGGCGTCACCTTCCTCGGCTTCCAGGCGTTCGAGTTCACGTCGTTCGTGCACGAGGGACTCACCATCCGCACGAACCTGTTCGGCAGCAGCTTCTTCACGCTTACCGGCTTTCACGGAGCACACGTGACCGCTGGTGTGATCTGGCTGCTTACCCTGCTCGCCATCGACTATCGTCGCGGTCTCGGGCCCAGGGACGCCATCAACGTCGACCTCGCCGCGCTCTACTGGCACTTCGTCGATGTCGTCTGGATCGCGATCTTCACGCTCGTCTACCTGATCAAGTAGGCCGCCGACCATGGCTCACGACCACATGCACGACGACGCACACACCGGCACCGCGGATCACGTGGCAAAGGGCGAGGATCACCCCCACCCCACCTGGTCCACATACTGGAAGGTGGCCGTCATCCTCACGCTCATCACCGCCGTCGAGGTCTGGGTCTACTACATCCCCAGCTTCGTCGCGTCAAAGGCGTTCGTTCCCCTCCTGCTGCTCATGTCGGCGGTGAAGTTCTGCATTGTCGTCATGTTCTACATGCATCTGCGGTACGACCACAAGTTGTTCCGGGCGCTGTTTCTGGGGCCGCTCATCATCGCCATCGTCACGCTGACCGGACTGATGCTACTGTTCGGACCCTTCTCGTTTCGGCTCGGGTCGCTCAACGGATGATCCCGCCGGTCGCGCTGCTGCTGCATACCGCCGCGCGCATCGGTTGGACGGAGTTCACCGTGCACTGGAGCACGGTTGTCGGACTGCTCCTCCTCGGTGTGCTGTATGAGTGGCGCGCCCATGCCGGCCCGCCACCCAACAACCCACAGCGGCCGGAGACGCCGAGCGTCTTCCAGCGCGCCTGCTTCCACGGTGCGCTGGCGCTGATCTTCTTTTCGCTCAACGGCTGGATTCACGACCTGAGCGACTACTACCTGTTCAGCGCGCACATGGTGCAGCACCTGCTGCTCACGCTCGTCGCGCCCCCGCTGCTGATCCTCGGCACACCGGGGTGGATGCTGCGCCCCGCACTCGCGTGGCCTGTAGTGGGCAGCATCGCGCGCTGGGTGACCGGCGCGGCGCAGTGCTTCGTCATCTTCAATCTTGTGCTCGCGGTGTGGCACCTGCCGCCGGTGTACAACCTCGCGATGGCGCATCACGACGTGCACATCGCGCAGCATCTGTGTTTCATGATTTCGGCGACGCTCATGTGGTGGCCCGTGTTGAGCCCCCTCCCCGAGCTGCCACGCCTCTCGTACCCGCTGCAGATGCTCTATCTGTTCCTGATGAGCATCCCGATGAGCTTCATCGCTGTCTGCATTGGCTACTCGGATCACATCCTGTACCCAGCCTACGCCTCCGCGCCACGCCTGTGGGGCATCAGTCCGCTGCAGGACCAGCTCCTGGGCTCCCTGATCATGTGGATCCCCGGCGGCCTCTTCTTCTTCGCCGTCATTTCAGTGGTGTTCTTCCGCTGGCAGCAGCACGATGGCCAGGACAGCCGCGAAAGCGCGCAGGTCGGCTGGGCCAGCCGGTAGCCGCCGGCAAAACTGACAGCTACCAGCCGAGCGCTGACAGCCGAGAGCTCCCCGAGCGCCATGCCCCCCTCTCGCCGTTGAACACTGGCAACTGACAGCCGAGCGCTCCCCAGCCCAAACGCAATCCCCCCGTCCAGCAGTTTGCCGCAATCCCCTCGCCGGCCTATACTCGAACCCATGCACTCCACCGCCCCCGCGCTCCCTCGCACCATCGCACCACCGCAGCGCGAGCGCCTGCTGAGTCTCGACGTCTTCCGGGGACTCACCGTCGCCGGCATGCTGCTCGTCAACGATCCCGGGAGCTGGGGCAGCATCTACGCACCGCTGGAGCACGCCGAGTGGAACGGCTGGACCCCCACCGATCTCGTCTTCCCGTTTTTCCTGTTCATCGCGGGCATTACCACCTATCTCTCGCTCACGTCGCGCCGCGCGCGCGGTGACGACGAGCGCGCCATCCGCAACCAGATCATTCGTCGCGGCGCGCTCATCTTCCTGTTCGGCTTTCTCATCAACGGCTTCCCCTACTTCACCTGGGGCGACGTTGCCGGCGTCGCCGATCCCGGCCTGCTGCAGCGCGTGGCCGACCGGCTCCCGCACTGGCGCATCATGGGCGTGCTGCAACGCATCGGCGTCGCATATCTCTGCGCCGCACTGCTCACGCTCCGCACCAGTCTCAAGCAGCAAGTCGCCATCATCGCGTCGCTCCTGTTCGGCTACTGGTTCGTGATGACTGTACTGCCCGTCCCGGGCGAGGGTACCATCGGCGCGCTGCTGCTCGACATGCCGCCGCGCACGATGGCCGCGTGGACCGATCGCCTGGTCCTGGACTGGAGCCGCTGGGGACTGGGCAATCACCTCTGGGTCTCCAGCCAGACCTGGGATCCGGAAGGCGTGCTGTCCACCGTGCCGGCGATTGCCACCGCCATGCTCGGCAACCTCGCCGGACGCTGGATCGGCCAGCCGAAGCCTCTCGCCGAACGACTGATGGGACTGAGTTCCATGGGCGCCATCGGCATGCTCGTCGGATCGATGTGGAACTGGGTGTTCCCCATCAACAAGAGCCTCTGGACCAGCTCGTACGTCATCTTCAGCGCGGGACTCGCAGCGCTCTGCCTTTCCACCGTGATGTGGGTCGTCGACTATCACAAACTGCGCAGCTGGACGAAACCGGCTGTGGTGTACGGGCTCAACCCGATCATCGCCTTCGTGGGATCGGGCGTGATGGCGCGGTGTATCTACAGCATCATCAAGGTCACG
>JBBSVF010000049.1:0-15142 GCA_038233745.1 Gemmatimonadales bacterium | reverse complement strand
AAACTGGGCGACGTGGCCCTCCGCGCCCAGCGCGAGTACATGTCGGATGCCGCCGCGCTGGGCGCCGCCGTCGGCATCGCGGACCATCCCGCGCTCGAGACGATTTTCCGCCGAGTGGTGGAGAAGCTCGAGCGGGAGGCGGTGGAGGACTTCCGTATCGATTTCGAGGATGGCTACGGTAACCGACCGGATGCGGAGGAAGACGGACATGCCCGTGCTGTCGCGCAGGCGTTGCACGACGGCATGAGCGCCGGGACACTCCCGCCCTTCATCGGCATCCGCATCAAGCCGCTGAACGAGGAACTGCGCGCGCGCAGCACGCGGACGTTGGGCATCGTCATCAGCGAGATCGTGAAGCTCGCCGGCCGGCTCCCCGAAAACTTCGTGGTCACCGTGCCCAAGATCACGATCCTGGAGCAAGTCGAGTTTGTCGTGCGGGAACTCGCGCGACTCGAGCATGAGACTGGGCTTCCAGCAGGATCGTTGAAGTTTGAAGTAATGGTCGAAACTCCGCAAATCGTGCTCGATTCCGAGGGGCGGTCCCTCCTTCCGCGCATTCCCGCGGTGAGCGACGGACGACTCACCGCGGCGCACTTCGGCACCTACGACTACACGGCGGGGGTGAACATCACCGCCGCACACCAGCGCATGCGTCACCCGGCATGCGACTTCGCGAAACACATCATGCAGGTAGCGCTCGCGGGCACGGGGCTGTGGCTCTCCGACGGTTCCACCACGGTGATGCCGGTCCCGATCCACCGCGGCGACGCGCTCACCGACGCGCAGCGGGCCGAGAACCGCGCGAGTGTCCATGCGGCGTGGAAACTCCACTTCGACGATATCACGCACTCGCTGGTGGGAGGATTCTATCAGGGGTGGGATCTGCACCCGGCGCAGATCGTCACCCGCTACGCGGCGCTGTACGCCTTCTTCCTGGATGGCATCGACGCGGCGGCGGCGCGCCTCAGCAACTTCGTGAGCAAGGCTGCGCAGGCAACGCTGATCGGCGATGTGTTCGACGATGCGGCCACCGGGCAGGGACTGTTGAACTTCTTTCTTCGCGGGGTGAACTCGGGGGCGATCACGGAGGGGGAAGCACTGACGATGACGGGGCTGACGATCGAGGATCTTCGCGGGCGGTCGTTCGTGAAGATCATGCGGGGGCGGGCGGTTGGGTGAGTTCGGCGTCACCGTGAAGAGCACCCTGCGTCGCAGTCATCCCGAGCGCGGCGAAGGATCGGTAGGTCGCCTTCAGCTCAGGACGACTGGGGCTGGGGAGCGCTCAGCCGTCAGCTGACAGCAACTGACCGGCGACGGGAGAGTGCTCGTATGAATTGGGGAGCGCTCGGCTGTCAGCTGTCGGTCGTGAGTGTTTCAACGGCGACGTGGAAGTGCTGCGCTGGGCTGGGGAGCTATCAGCGTCACCGTGAGGAGACCCCAGGGTCATCGTGAGGGGCACTCTGCGTCACCGTCATCCTGAGCGCAGCGAAGGAGCGGTAGTCTCAACCGGTCAAGGCAACACCACGCATGAGGCGTGAGAGTGCGGTGGCTGGTGTAACCCAGCCGAGGGTTCGGCGCGGGCGGGTGTTCAGCTTCGTGGCGACGAGGTCGAGCTCCGCTTGGGTCACGGCGCTGACATCCATCCCGTGCGGGAAGTATTGCCGGAGCAAGCCATTCGTGTTCTCGTTCGAGCCGCGCTGCCAGGGACTGCGGGGATCGCAGAAGTAGACCTGGACGTCGGTCGCCACGGTGAAGCGCCGATGCTGCGCGAGCTCGGCGCCGCGGTCCCAGGTGAGCGACGTCATGAGGCCGGCCGGGAGCTGGTGGACCGCGGCAATGAGGGCGTCGACGACGCGTGGACTGTCCTTCCCCGGGACTCGCACGAGCATGACAAAGCGGCTCGCCCGTTCGACGAGCGTGGCGATGTGCGAGTTCCGCGCCCCGGCGAGCAGGTCGCCTTCCCAGTGGCCCGGGACCGCGCGGTCGGCCACCGCCGCGGGGCGCTCCGCGATCGAGACGCCGTCGACGATGGCCCCGGTGCGCGCCGTCGGCGTGCGCCCCTGCGCCCGACGCAGCGAGCGCCCGCGTCGCAGGTGCGCGGTGAGTTCGCGCTTGAGCACGCCTCGGGCCTGCACGTAGAGGCTCCGGTAAATCGTCTCGGCGGAGAGCTGCAGGCTCGCGTCGTCCGGGTACGTCACCCGGAGCCACGCGCTGATCTGCCCCGGCGACCAGTCGTCGGCGAGGTGCGCGGCGACGAGGGCGCAGAGCACCGGCCGGCGGGCCAACAGGCACCGCTTCGGCCGCCGCGCGCGGGTCCACGCGCGAGTATCGGCCACCGTCGCGTCGTAGGATCGGGTCGTCTGCGTGCGCGCTCCATTGCGCTGAATCTCGCGACTGATCGTCGACGGCGCACGCCCCAGTCGGCGCGCCGCTTCCCGGATGCCAAGGCCATCGCGTGCGCCCATGCGCCACTGCGCCAAGAGCAGCCGCTCGCTCCGCTGCAGCGCGCGTCTCGCGCGGCACGTGGGGGCCGGCGCGATGCCCCCGTGCACCCGAACCTCGCCAAAGGCCCCGCTCGGGGAGACCTGCAGCGCCGCGGCGATCGCCGCGAGCGACGTCCCCGCCCGCCACCCCTGCCAGAGCTGTTGGCGTTCCTCGCGCGTCAGCCGCCGCCGTCGTCCTGTTGCTCGCGTCATCCATCCCCTCCGGTGAAGTCCAGGAAGCCTACAACTGTTGCGTTCACCGGTTGAGACTACCGCTGCAGGTCCTTCACCTTCAGCTCGGGACGACAGGGTCACGAAACTTCCACGAACCGTGAGGGAAGCTGAGAGCTGAGTAGATCATCAGCCGAGCAACAATCGCGGGCGCCGCCGTTAAACACTGCCAGCCGAGCGCTGACGGCCGAAAGCTTCCCAGCGTAGCCACGACCCTTCACTTCGCCGTTGAAACACTGCGATCCGACAGCTGACAGCCGAGAGCCCCGGGGCCCGGTCGAGATCCCGACCGTCGCCGTTGAGTTGCCAGAAACCGACAGCTGACAGCCGAGAGCTCCCCAGCCACGCCGCGATCTCTCACGTCCCGCCCCCTCTTGTGCCGCTGCCCCGCTCGCCCCCTCTTTCCCGCACTTCCCAACTTCGAGGTTCCGCCGTGCCCTCCTCCCTCCTGCGCCGCGCCCTCGCCGTCGTGCTCCTGTCGTCGGCCGCCTGCGCAACCTCCAGCTCGCCGATGCAAACCTCGAATCTCTCCAGCGGCACCAGCCTCGACGCCTGGCGCGGCTATCGATCAGATGCCATCCCCACCGGCTGGAGCGTCTCCGACAACGTCATCACCAAGCAGGGCGAAGCTGCGGACCTCGTCTCGCGCGACGAGTTCGGCAACTTCGATATGACTTTCGACTGGAAGCTTGCCCCCGGTGGCAATGCCGGCGTCTTCTACCGCGCCACCGAGGAGTACGACCACATCTACTGGAGCGGCCCCGAATACCAGCTCCTCGACGATGCCCGGCACCCCGACGGCCGCAACCGCCTCACCGCCGCCGCATCTGCCTACGGACTCTACGCACCACCGGCGAACGTCGTGCACCCCGCAGGTGAGTGGAACAGCTCGCGCATTTTCGTGAACGACGAGCATGTGGAGCATTGGCTCAACGGTCAGAAGGTCGTCGAGTACGATCTCCGCAGCGTCGACTGGTCCGCAAAAGTGAAGGCGAGCAAGTTCGGTGAGTGGGTGAACTACGGCCTCGCCCCGCGAGGCCACATCGGCATCCAAGGCGATCATCCAGGACTGCTGCAGCTGCGCAACATCCAGATCCGCGCCCTGCCATGAGCGCCATCCGCTCGCGTCTCTCCGGGATGATGTTCATCCAGTACTTCATCTACGGATCCTGGCTCGTCACCCTCGGCACCTTCCTCGGCAGCACCCTCGGCGCAAGCGGCACGCAGATCGGCCTCGCGTACATGATTCCCGCCATCGCGGCCATTGTGTCGCCCTTCACTGTCGGCATGGTGGCAGACCGGTTTGTCGCCACCGAACGGATGCTCGCCGTCCTGCATCTGCTGGGTGCAGTGCTGCTCTACCTGGCGACGCGGCAGTCGACATTCGGTGCCTTCGCCTGGCTGTTCATGGCGTACACCCTCTGTTACATGCCGACGCTCGCGCTCACCAACTCGCTGTCGTTCGACAACATGAAGGACCCGTCGCGCGAGTTCCCCGCTATCCGCGTGCTCGGCACCATCGGCTTTATCGCCGTGGGACTCACCATCGGCCGACTCGGCGCTGATGCGACGGCACTTCCGCTGCAGATCGGCGCCGCGGCGTCCGTGATCATGGCCGCGTACTGCCTCTCGTTGCCACACACGCCTCCGCACGCCGCAGGCAAGCCGCTGAGCGTGCGCGACGTGCTCGGGCTCGACGCACTCTCCTTGTTGTGCGACCGATCGTTCGCCGTCTTCGTGCTCGGCTCGTTTCTGCTCTGCATTCCCCTGCAGTTCTACTACGCCTTCGCCAACCCGTTCCTGAACGAAATCGGCGTTACCGGCGCCGCGGGCAAGATGACCATCGGGCAGATGAGCGAGATCGGATTCATGCTGCTCATGCCCTGGTTCCTCGTGCGCCTGGGTGTGAAGCGCATGCTGCTCATCGGCATGGCGGCGTGGACCGCGCGCTACCTGTTCTTCGCCTATGGCGATGCGGGTGCCGGCATGTGGATGCTCTACCTTGGTCTCGTGTTGCACGGTGTCTGTTACGACTTCTTCTTCGTCACCGGGCAGATCTACGTGGATCAGCAGGCCGACGTCAGCATCCGCGCCGCAGCGCAGGGCTTCATCGCGCTGGTCACACTCGGTGCGGGCCAGGCGATCGGCTCGTGGCTCTCGGGTGTCGTGGTCGATGCACACGCGATCTCCGGCACGCCAGTAACGCATGACTGGCGCGCGATCTGGCTGGTGCCCGCCATTGGCGCCTTCGCGGTACTCCTGCTCTTCGCCGCGCTCTTCCGCGCGCGTCCAATCGAAGCCTCGGCCATTCCGATGACCGCGGAGGGATTGGTGTAGTCGTCAGCGCCCCTGTTTCGGTGGCGTCCACGCTCCGCGCGCCACCGCGGGCACGAATTTGTCGAGTCCGCGCGGAGGAAAGTCCAGCGTCCGCCCCTCCTCCGCGCTGCGATACGCCGTCATCAGCATCTGCACCACCTCGAGTCCGTCGTCGAAGGTGAGCCGCGGCGCTTCCTTGCCGAGGAAGGCGCGCACGAAATGGCGGTCCTCCGCCTCGTAGCCATAGGCGACGGCCTCGTTCGCCACCACGGGCATCAAGCCCACCTCGGCGTTCTGCTTCTCCACGAGATCCTCGCCCGCCTTGCCCTTCACCTCGCGACTGAAGAACAGTCGCAGCCCGGCGTCCAGGCTGTTCCATGCCATCGAGTACTCGGGCCCCAGCAACTCCGCGGACAATCGCAGACCCGCACCCACGAAACTCCACGAGGTGGAGGCCTCACCGATCACCGTATACCCGTCGTCCGTCTCGAACTCGATCGTGGTGCTCGCGAAGTCTTCGCTCGGCCGCTTCCGGTAGTCGACGTCCTTTCCATGCGTGGTCACGAGCTGTCTCGCGTAGTGCGGCCGCGTCCATTTGAGCGACGCGATGTGCGCGGTGATCCGCACGGGCTTCACCGTGGCGAGGGGAGCACCGGGCTTCGTGAGCAGATGCCGCACGACGAGCGCCGAGTGACACATCATGTCGTTCAGCACGCCACCGCCCTGCAGCTCGCCCTGCCAGAACCATGGCATATGCGGCCCGCTGTGCTCCTCGGCAGCCCGCGCAAGATAGGGACGTCCCGTGGTGGCCGCGCCACGAGCCCAGAGCAGGTTGTGGCCAGTCTCCACCTGCGGCGCGAAGACCTGAGTCTCGAGATACCCGTGCATCAGCCCGGCCTTCTTCACCAGGCGCACTACTTCACGAGCTTCGGCGACATTGCGGGCCAACGGCTTCTCGCAGGCGATGCCGCGTAGTGTGCCCACGCCGCGCTGCACCGCGTCGCATATCTCTTCCACATTCTCGATGCGCGCGTGGTTGGGTCCCGTGAGCCAGATCGCGTCGATCTCCGGCGCGGCCACCATGTCGCGAATGGATTTGAAGGCGCGAGCATCACCCACGTCGAGCGAGCGCGCATAAGCCGCTGCCGAGGCTGCGTGCTTCGGGTTCGGGCTCCAGGCGCCGCGGACGTCGCCATCGCGTACGCCTTGCCAGCCGAGCATGTGGAACCGGGCGTTGAACCCGCTGCCGATGAAGCCTACGCCGAGTCGAGTCATTTGCAGAGTTCTGCCGTATGGGACGGGAGAGCGTTCGGAACTGATCTTACGGATTGATTCAGAAACTGACCGATCAAGCCAACAATAATTTCGGGTGCACTCCGGACTTTTCCGTTGAATTCCGGCCATCCGTCATGAACGCTCTTCCTGTGACTTCTCCAGCAAGAAGCGTTCGGAACGGATCTCACGGTTGCAACTGAAACTGCCTGATCAAAGCAAAGACTTTGGGGTTGCCGTATCCGGCCTCTTCCGTTCGCTTCAGGATCATCCGCTCCGCACGCTTTTACAGGATCATGAGCCGCCACGCCTCCTCGCCAGCGACGCATCATATTCCGCATACGACACGCCGAGTTTGCGCGTGGCCTCTGGCGGACACCCCTGCCAATCGGGATTGAACACATTTCCCATGTATCGCAAATCCTGCCAGCCCATCATGCTCGAGAAGAACGCCGAGCCGACATTGCTTCGGAAGCGGTCGAACCAGGTGGCGCCGCGTCGCATCTCTGGCGTCGCTTTCTTCGGATAGGCGATGTCGTCGAGGATTGCGCGGCGGCGCGCATCGGTGAGTGCAGTAAAATCGGCGTTGAAGCGGTGCCGGCTCTCGTTGTCCAGCCACGCCAGTCCGCCGCGCATCGAGATGCGCGAGCTTTCGCTCGTGTCCTTCTCCGCCAGCATGAAGTCCATGAACTCGGGAGCCTTCGCATCCGTTGCACTGCCCGAGCGATCGTCCTTCGGGATCACCATGTCGGCCAGCAGGCGCACCGTGCGCCACTCGTGGGCCGAGAAGAACTTTGGCGCATAGGCGGCGCCGGGCTGCTCGTGCAGCGACGCCACCATTCGCGTCGCCCGCTCGATGCTCGGCGCAGACCAATCGAGCATTCCAGCCAGTGGTGCAACACCGAGCGCCTTCAGCATGTCGCGGCGATTCACATTGCTCATAGTGTTCCCTGCTTGCGCTGCTGCGTGATGTAGTCGGCGGTGCGCCACGCGAGTGCCAGGATCGTCCACGTGGGATTCTTGTCGGCCTGACTCACGAATGGCCCGCCGTCCGCCACGAAGAGATTGCGGCAGTCATGGGCCTGGCAGTTGGCATTGAGGACCGACGTCTTCGGATCGGCGCCCATCTGCACGCAGCCCAGTTCGTGGATGATCGACCCTCCATTCGAGATGCCGTAGTTCTGATCCTTCGTCGGCATCGGTGAGAACACATCCCCGCCCATTTGCGCGATCAGGGCGCGGAAGGTCTCCTGCATGTGTTTCACCTGGCCAGGTGAAACACATGCAGGAGACCTTCCGCGCCCTGATCGCGCAAATGGGCGGGGATGTGTTCTCACCGATGCCGACGAAGGATCAGAACTACGGCATCTCGAATGGAGGGTCGATCATCCACGAACTGGGCTGCGTGCAGATGGGCGCCGATCCGAAGACGTCGGTCCTCAATGCCAACTGCCAGGCCCATGACTGCCGCAATCTCTTCGTGGCGGACGGCGGGCCATTCGTGAGTCAGGCCGACAAGAATCCCACGTGGACGATCCTGGCACTCGCGTGGCGCACCGCCGACTACATCACGCAGCAGCGCAAGCAGGGAACACTATGAGCAATGTGAATCGCCGCGACATGCTGAAGGCGCTCGGTGTTGCACCACTGGCTGGAATGCTCGATTGGTCTGCGCCGAGCATCGAGCGGGCGACGCGAATGGTGGCGTCGCTGCACGAGCAGCCCGGCGCCGCCTATGCGCCAAAGTTCTTCTCGGCCCACGAGTGGCGCACGGTGCGCCTGCTGGCCGACATGGTGATCCCGAAGGACGATCGCTCGGGCAGTGCAACGGATGCGAAGGCTCCCGAGTTCATGGACTTCATGCTGGCGGAGAAGGACACGAGCGAAAGCTCGCGCATCTCGATGCGCGGCGGACTGGCGTGGCTGGACAACGAGAGCCGGCACCGCTTCAACGCCGATTTTACTGCACTCACCGATGCGCGCCGCCGCGCAATCCTCGACGACATCGCCTATCCGAAGAAAGCGACGCCAGAGATGCGACGCGGCGCCACCTGGTTCGACCGCTTCCGAAGCAATGTCGGCTCGGCGTTCTTCTCGAGCATGATGGGCTGGCAGGATTTGCGATACATGGGAAATGTGTTCAATCCCGATTGGCAGGGGTGTCCGCCAGAGGCCACGCGCAAACTCGGCGTGTCGTATGCGGAATATGATGCGTCGCTGGCGAGGAGGCGTGGCGGCTCATGATCCTGTAAAAGCGTGCGGAGCGGATGATCCTGAAGCGAACGGAAGAGGCCGGATACGGCAACCCCAAAGTCTTTGCTTTGATCAGGCAGTTTCAGTTGCAACCGTGAGATCCGTTCCGAACGCTTCTTGCTGGAGAAGTCACAGGAAGAGCGTTCATGACGGATGGCCGGAATTCAACGGAAAAGTCCGGAGTGCACCCGAAATTATTGTTGGCTTGATCGGTCAGTTTCTGAATCAATCCGTAAGATCAGTTCCGAACGCTCTCCCGTCCCATACGGCAGAACTCTGCAAATGACTCGACTCGGCGTAGGCTTCATCGGCAGCGGGTTCAACGCCCGGTTCCACATGCTCGGCTGGCAAGGCGTACGCGATGGCGACGTCCGCGGCGCCTGGAGCCCGAACCCGAAGCACGCAGCCTCGGCAGCGGCTTATGCGCGCTCGCTCGACGTGGGTGATGCTCGCGCCTTCAAATCCATTCGCGACATGGTGGCCGCGCCGGAGATCGACGCGATCTGGCTCACGGGACCCAACCACGCGCGCATCGAGAATGTGGAAGAGATATGCGACGCGGTGCAGCGCGGCGTGGGCACACTACGCGGCATCGCCTGCGAGAAGCCGTTGGCCCGCAATGTCGCCGAAGCTCGTGAAGTAGTGCGCCTGGTGAAGAAGGCCGGGCTGATGCACGGGTATCTCGAGACTCAGGTCTTCGCGCCGCAGGTGGAGACTGGCCACAACCTGCTCTGGGCTCGTGGCGCGGCCACCACGGGACGTCCCTATCTTGCGCGGGCTGCCGAGGAGCACAGCGGGCCGCATATGCCATGGTTCTGGCAGGGCGAGCTGCAGGGCGGTGGCGTGCTGAACGACATGATGTGTCACTCGGCGCTCGTCGTGCGGCATCTGCTCACGAAGCCCGGTGCTCCCCTCGCCACGGTGAAGCCCGTGCGGATCACCGCGCACATCGCGTCGCTCAAATGGACGCGGCCGCACTACGCGAGACAGCTCGTGACCACGCATGGAAAGGACGTCGACTACCGGAAGCGGCCGAGCGAAGACTTCGCGAGCACCACGATCGAGTTCGAGACGGACGACGGGTATACGGTGATCGGTGAGGCCTCCACCTCGTGGAGTTTCGTGGGTGCGGGTCTGCGATTGTCCGCGGAGTTGCTGGGGCCCGAGTACTCGATGGCATGGAACAGCCTGGACGCCGGGCTGCGACTGTTCTTCAGTCGCGAGGTGAAGGGCAAGGCGGGCGAGGATCTCGTGGAGAAGCAGAACGCCGAGGTGGGCTTGATGCCCGTGGTGGCGAACGAGGCCGTCGCCTATGGCTACGAGGCGGAGGACCGCCATTTCGTGCGCGCCTTCCTCGGCAAGGAAGCGCCGCGGCTCACCTTCGACGACGGACTCGAGGTGGTGCAGATGCTGATGACGGCGTATCGCAGCGCGGAGGAGGGGCGGACGCTGGACTTTCCTCCGCGCGGACTCGACAAATTCGTGCCCGCGGTGGCGCGCGGAGCGTGGACGCCACCGAAACAGGGGCGCTGACGACTACACCAATCCCTCCGCGGTCATCGGAATGGCCGAGGCTTCGATTGGACGCGCGCGGAAGAGCGCGGCGAAGAGCAGGAGTACCGCGAAGGCGCCAATGGCGGGCACCAGCCAGATCGCGCGCCAGTCATGCGTTACTGGCGTGCCGGAGATCGCGTGTGCATCGACCACGACACCCGAGAGCCACGAGCCGATCGCCTGGCCCGCACCGAGTGTGACCAGCGCGATGAAGCCCTGCGCTGCGGCGCGGATGCTGACGTCGGCCTGCTGATCCACGTAGATCTGCCCGGTGACGAAGAAGAAGTCGTAACAGACACCGTGCAACACGAGACCAAGGTAGAGCATCCACATGCCGGCACCCGCATCGCCATAGGCGAAGAACAGGTAGCGCGCGGTCCACGCCGCCATGCCGATGAGCAGCATGCGCTTCACACCCAGGCGCACGAGGAACCAGGGCATGAGCAGCATGAATCCGATCTCGCTCATCTGCCCGATGGTCATCTTGCCCGCGGCGCCGGTAACGCCGATTTCGTTCAGGAACGGGTTGGCGAAGGCGTAGTAGAACTGCAGGGGAATGCAGAGCAGAAACGAGCCGAGCACGAAGACGGCGAACGATCGGTCGCACAACAAGGAGAGTGCGTCGAGCCCGAGCACGTCGCGCACGCTCAGCGGCTTGCCTGCGGCGTGCGGAGGCGTGTGTGGCAACGAGAGGCAGTACGCGGCCATGATCACGGACGCCGCGGCGCCGATCTGCAGCGGAAGTGCCGTCGCATCAGCGCCGAGTCGGCCGATGGTGAGTCCCACGGCGATAAAGCCGATGGTGCCGAGCACGCGGATAGCGGGGAACTCGCGCGACGGGTCCTTCATGTTGTCGAACGACAGCGAGTTGGTGAGCGCGAGCGTCGGCATGTAACAGAGGGTGTACGCCATGAACAGCCAGGCGAAGGCACCGAATGTCGACTGCCGCGTCGCCAGGTAGAGCAGCACTGCACCCAGCAGATGCAGGACGGCGAGCATCCGTTCGGTGGCGACAAACCGGTCTGCCACCATGCCGACAGTGAAGGGCGACACAATGGCCGCGATGGCGGGAATCATGTACGCGAGGCCGATCTGCGTGCCGCTTGCGCCGAGGGTGCTGCCGAGGAAGGTGCCGAGGGTGACGAGCCAGGATCCGTAGATGAAGTACTGGATGAACATCATCCCGGAGAGACGCGAGCGGATGGCGCTCATGGCAGGGCGCGGATCTGGATGTTGCGCAGCTGCAGCAGTCCTGGATGATCGCCTTGGATGCCGATGTGGCCTCGCGGGGCGAGGCCGTAGTTCACCCACTCACCGAACTTGCTCGCCTTCACTTTTGCGGACCAGTCGACGCTGCGGAGATCGTACTCGACGACCTTCTGACCGTTGAGCCAATGCTCCACATGCTCGTCGTTCACGAAAATGCGCGAGCTGTTCCACTCACCTGCGGGGTGCACGACGTTCGCCGGTGGTGCGTAGAGTCCGTAGGCAGATGCGGCGGCGGTGAGGCGGTTGCGGCCGTCGGGGTGCCGGGCATCGTCGAGGAGCTGGTATTCGGGGCCGCTCCAGTAGATGTGGTCGTACTCCTCGGTGGCGCGGTAGAAGACGCCGGCATTGCCACCGGGGGCAAGCTTCCAGTCGAAAGTCATATCGAAGTTGCCGAACTCGTCGCGCGAGACGAGGTCCGCAGCTTCGCCCTGCTTGGTGATGACGTTGTCGGAGACGCTCCAGCCGGTGGGGATGGCATCTGATCGATAGCCGCGCCAGGCGTCGAGGCTGGTGCCGCTGGAGAGATTCGAGGTTTGCATCGGCGAGCTGGAGGTTGCGCAGGCGGCCGACGACAGGAGCACGACGGCGAGGGCGCGGCGCAGGAGGGAGGAGGGCACGGCGGAACCTCGAAGTTGGGAAGTGCGGGAAAGAGGGGGCGAGCGGGGCAGCGGCACAAGAGGGGGCGGGACGTGAGAGATCGCGGCGTGGCTGGGGAGCTCTCGGCTGTCAGCTGTCGGTTTCTGGCAACTCAACGGCGACGGTCGGGATCTCGACCGGGCCCCGGGGCTCTCGGCTGTCAGCTGTCGGATCGCAGTGTTTCAACGGCGAAGTGAAGGGTCGTGGCTACGCTGGGAAGCTTTCGGCCGTCAGCGCTCGGCTGGCAGTGTTTAACGGCGGCGCCCGCGATTGTTGCTCGGCTGATGATCTACTCAGCTCTCAGCTTCCCTCACGGTTCGTGGAAGTTTCGTGACCCTGTCGTCCCGAGCTGAAGGTGAAGGACCTGCAGCGGTAGTCTCAACCGGTGAACGCAACAGTTGTAGGCTTCCTGGACTTCACCGGAGGGGATGGATGACGCGAGCAACAGGACGACGGCGGCGGCTGACGCGCGAGGAACGCCAACAGCTCTGGCAGGGGTGGCGGGCGGGGACGTCGCTCGCGGCGATCGCCGCGGCGCTGCAGGTCTCCCCGAGCGGGGCCTTTGGCGAGGTTCGGGTGCACGGGGGCATCGCGCCGGCCCCCACGTGCCGCGCGAGACGCGCGCTGCAGCGGAGCGAGCGGCTGCTCTTGGCGCAGTGGCGCATGGGCGCACGCGATGGCCTTGGCATCCGGGAAGCGGCGCGCCGACTGGGGCGTGCGCCGTCGACGATCAGTCGCGAGATTCAGCGCAATGGAGCGCGCACGCAGACGACCCGATCCTACGACGCGACGGTGGCCGATACTCGCGCGTGGACCCGCGCGCGGCGGCCGAAGCGGTGCCTGTTGGCCCGCCGGCCGGTGCTCTGCGCCCTCGTCGCCGCGCACCTCGCCGACGACTGGTCGCCGGGGCAGATCAGCGCGTGGCTCCGGGTGACGTACCCGGACGACGCGAGCCTGCAGCTCTCCGCCGAGACGATTTACCGGAGCCTCTACGTGCAGGCCCGAGGCGTGCTCAAGCGCGAACTCACCGCGCACCTGCGACGCGGGCGCTCGCTGCGTCGGGCGCAGGGGCGCACGCCGACGGCGCGCACCGGGGCCATCGTCGACGGCGTCTCGATCGCGGAGCGCCCCGCGGCGGTGGCCGACCGCGCGGTCCCGGGCCACTGGGAAGGCGACCTGCTCGCCGGGGCGCGGAACTCGCACATCGCCACGCTCGTCGAACGGGCGAGCCGCTTTGTCATGCTCGTGCGAGTCCCGGGGAAGGACAGTCCACGCGTCGTCGACGCCCTCATTGCCGCGGTCCACCAGCTCCCGGCCGGCCTCATGACGTCGCTCACCTGGGACCGCGGCGCCGAGCTCGCGCAGCATCGGCGCTTCACCGTGGCGACCGACGTCCAGGTCTACTTCTGCGATCCCCGCAGTCCCTGGCAGCGCGGCTCGAACGAGAACACGAATGGCTTGCTCCGGCAATACTTCCCGCACGGGATGGATGTCAGCGCCGTGACCCAAGCGGAGCTCGACCTCGTCGCCACGAAGCTGAACACCCGCCCGCGCCGAACCCTCGGCTGGGTTACACCAGCCACCGCACTCTCACGCCTCATGCGTGGTGTTGCCTTGACCGGTTGAGACTACCGCTCCTTCGCTGCGCTCAGGATGACGGTGACGCAGAGTGCCCCTCACGATGACCCTGGGGTCTCCTCACGGTGACGCTGATAGCTCCCCAGCCCAGCGCAGCACTTCCACGTCGCCGTTGAAACACTCACGACCGACAGCTGACAGCCGAGCGCTCCCCAATTCATACGAGCACTCTCCCGTCGCCGGTCAGTTGCTGTCAGCTGACGGCTGAGCGCTCCCCAGCCCCAGTCGTCCTGAGCTGAAGGCGACCTACCGATCCTTCGCCGCGCTCGGGATGACTGCGACGCAGGGTGCTCTTCACGGTGACGCCGAACTCACCCAACCGCCCGCCCCCGCATGATCTTCACGAACGACCGCCCGCGAAGATCCTCGATCGTCAGCCCCGTCATCGTCAGTGCTTCCCCCTCCGTGATCGCCCCCGAGTTCACCCCGCGAAGAAAGAAGTTCAACAGTCCCTGCCCGGTGGCCGCATCGTCGAACACATCGCCGATCAGCGTTGCCTGCGCAGCCTTGCTCACGAAGTTGCTGAGGCGCGCCGCCGCCGCGTCGATGCCATCCAGGAAGAAGGCGTACAGCGCCGCGTAGCGGGTGACGATCTGCGCCGGGTGCAGATCCCACCCCTGATAGAATCCTCCCACCAGCGAGTGCGTGATATCGTCGAAGTGGAGTTTCCACGCCGCATGGACACTCGCGCGGTTCTCGGCCCGCTGCGCGTCGGTGAGCGCGTCGCCGCGGTGGATCGGGACCGGCATCACCGTGGTGGAACCGTCGGAGAGCCACAGCCCCGTGCCCGCGAGCGCTACCTGCATGATGTGTTTCGCGAAGTCGCATGCCGGGTGACGCATGCGCTGGTGTGCGGCGGTGATGTTCACCCCCGCCGTGTAGTCGTAGGTGCCGAAGTGCGCCGCGGTGAGTCGTCCGTCGCTCACCGCGGGAATGCGCGGAAGGAGGGACCGCCCCTCGGAATCGAGCACGATTTGCGGAGTTTCGACCATTACTTCAAACTTCAACGATCCTGCTGGAAGCCCAGTCTCATGCTCGAGTCGCGCGAGTTCCCGCACGACAAACTCGACTTGCTCCAGGATCGTGATCTTGGGCACGGTGACCACGAAGTTTTCGGGGAGCCGGCCGGCGAGCTTCACGATCTCGCTGATGACGATGCCCAACGTCCGCGTGCTGCGCGCGCGCAGTTCCTCGTTCAGCGGCTTGATGCGGATGCCGATGAAGGGCGGGAGTGTCCCGGCGCTCATGCCGTCGTGCAACGCCTGCGCGACAGCACGGGCATGTCCGTCTTCCTCCGCATCCGGTCGGTTACCGTAGCCATCCTCGAAATCGATACGGAAGTCCTCCACCGCCTCCCGCTCGAGCTTCTCCACCACTCGGCGGAAAATCGTCTCGAGCGCGGGATGGTCCGCGATGCCGACGGCGGCGCCCAGCGCGGCGGCATCCGACATGTACTCGCGCTGGGCGCGGAGGGCCACGTCGCCCAGTTT
>JBBSVF010000048.1:0-15248 GCA_038233745.1 Gemmatimonadales bacterium | reverse complement strand
GACACCTCGGACAACGTGCCGGGGGTGAAGGGCATCGGGGAGAAGACAGCGCAGCAGCTCGTGGCGGATCATGGTGACCTCGAAGCCATCCTCGCCGCCGCTCCTTCACTGACGAAGAAGCGGCCACGGCAGGCGCTGCTCGAGCACGCCGACATGGCGCGCCTGTCCAAGGAATTAGTAACAATTCGCGAAGATCTGCCGATGCAGCTCGCGCTGGAGGACATGCAGGTGCGAGAGCCGGACGCGGTGCGGTTGCGGCAGCTGTTCGTGGAGCTGGAGTTCCATTCGCTTGCCCGGTCGATGGCTGATCGTGCCGCAGAGGCGGCGCTGCCTCTGCCCGGAGAGCTGGAAGAGGTGGCGGAGACGCCGAGGCCGACCACCAACTACCAGACGGTCGACACGATTGATGCACTTGTCGCGATGGTCGCGCGCGCGGACGGCGCCGTACATCGCGTTCGATACCGAGACGATCATCGAGCCGGACAGTCCGCAGAAGGTGGATCCCCTCCGGAGTATCCTGATCGCCATCTCGATCGCAGTCGGGCCCGGCGAGGCGTACTACCTGCCTCTTCGTCACCGCCGCTGGATCCCGGCGCAGGGAGATCTTGCGTTGGGCAACACCGAACCCGGCAGCGATGCTGATGAGGCAAATGCAGGGTTCGGGAAGAAGCCGCGTGCGAAGAAGTCGACCGCGCGGCGGGCCGAGCAGGAGAGTATCGCCGCGCGGGCGCTGGAGGCGGGGGCGGCGCCTGTCGTGAACCTGCCGGCGCTCGATGATGACGGCATGCAGCCGCTGCGGGCGCTCCTCGAGGACCCATCGGTTCCGAAGGTAGCGCAGAACGCCAAGTATGATGTTCTCGTGCTGGAGCGCGCGGGCGTCACGGTGCGCGGGTTGGTCTCCGACACGATGGTGGCGAGCTATGTGCTGGATCCCGGCCGGCGCAGTCACGGCCTCGATCTGCTGGCGCTCGAGTTCCTCGGATACTCGATGACGAGTTACGACGACCTCTGCGGCAAGGGGAAACAGCAGTTGCCGTATGATGTAGTACCAGTGGAGTGCGCGCGGGACTACTCCTGCGAGGACGCGGATATCACCTGGCAGCTCGAGGCCCGCTTTCGCCCACAGCTCGAGGCGCAGCAGATCCACGAGCTCTATCGCGATGTAGAAGTGCCGCTCATTGGCGTGCTGGCCGATATCGAACGAGCGGGCATCGAGATCGATCGTGCATGGTTTGCCTCGCTCAAGGCGCGGTTCGCTCGCGAGCGAGCGCGTGTGGAGGTGGAGATTCACACGCTGGCGGGCGGAGAGTTCAACATCAACTCCAATCCCCAGCTGCGCGAAGTGCTGTTCGAGCGCCTCGGACTCCCGATCACGAAGCGCACGTCCACCGGGCCGTCAACGGATGTGACGGTGCTCCAGGAACTGGCCGATGCCGGGCATGAACTCCCGGTGCTGCTCATGGAATATCGCGAGCTGGCCAAACTCGAGAGCACCTACATCGACGCACTTCCCGCGCTGGTGAATCCGCATACCGGGCGGTTGCACACCTCGTTCAATCAGACGGTGGCGGCCACCGGGCGGCTCTCGTCCAGCGAACCGAACCTGCAGAACATCCCGATTCGTCGCGAACTGGGACGCGACATCCGCCGCGGATTCATTCCCCGTGCCGGATCGCTGTTGCTCGCCGCAGACTACTCGCAGATCGAACTGCGGCTCCTGGCGCATCTCTCGGACGATCCCGCGTTTGTGCAGGCCTTTCGGACCGGCGGCGATATCCATCGACAGACCGCAGCACTGATCTTCGAGGTCCCCGTGGAGGACGTAACGTCCGAGATGCGAGCACGAGCCAAGACGATCAACTTCGCGACGATCTACGGTCAGGGGCCGCACGCCCTGTCGCGACAGCTCAAGATTCCGCACGCAGAGGCCAAGGAGTTCATCGAACGCTATTTCGAGCGATTCCAGCGGGTGCGCTGGTATCTCGATTCCATGGTGGAGTTCGCACGGAGCCATGGCTACGTGGAGACCATCTTCCGTCGCCGGCGCTACATCCCCGAGCTGCGAGACCGCAGCTTCAACATTCGCGCGTTCGGCGAGCGCACGGCCGCGAACTCACCCATTCAGGGATCGGCGGCCGACCTGATCAAGATTGCGATGATCCGCATTCACGGGCGTCTGCGGGCCGAGGGGCATACGGCCCGCATGCTCCTGCAGGTGCACGACGAACTGATTCTCGAGGTCCCAGTGAGCGAGATTGCCGCGGTGAGCGCACTCGTTGCGCATGAGATGGAGCATGCCGCCGAGCTGTCGGTGCCGTTGGTGGTGGACATGGGAACCGGGCAGAATTGGCTGGAGACGAAGTAGCATTCTGGCGCGAAGGTGTCGCATTCGACGTGGCAGTTTGCCCTCCTTCGGGCAACATGAGCGCATGCACGCTGAAGACGCTTCACAGATGAAGCTGTTCAACGCTTTGCGCGGCAACGTGTTACAGTTCATCGCCGCTTGGGCACTGGCATTGCCTTCACCAGGAATCGCTGGCTGTGGGTGCTACCCCTGTTCCCTTCTCCTGACGTCATGATGCTGCGACCACGCCGTGGATTCACCCTGATCGAACTGCTGATTGTGGTCGTGATCATTGGCCTCCTGGCCGCGATTGCCATTCCCAAGTTCCAGAATACCAAGGGCAAGGCGCATGCAGCCGCGCTTCGCAGCGACCTGCGGAATCTGGCGGTGGCAGAGGAGGCGTACTTCTACGAAAAGTCCGCCTACGCCAGCGACACCGCGATGTTGCGCTTCCGTGGCTCGCCAGGCGTGATCATCAGCCTCGAGGCGCCAGTCGGCGGCGGGTGGATCGGGACAGCCACGCACCCGCTGTCGTACCCGCTCAAGTGCACGATCTTCTACGGCCCGGTATCGCCGGTGCCGAGCCCGGCGGAGCAGGAAGGTGTGCCGGGGTGCCAGTAGCCACGCCTGATCCGAAGTTCCAGGAGTTCGCCAGGCGTCGTGACGGAATGATTCACGCCATGAATGGCGGACTCTGGTTGCACCGCCATGTCTGGAAGGGCAGGGCAATGGCGCACCTGGTCTCGAGCGATCGGGAGTTGCTGCTGCGCTACGGTGCGACGGTGGGCCTCGCGGCCAGCCGCTTACAGCACAAGCCCCTCAAGGACCCGCGCACTGGAGTGCGCCGCAATGCATGGCACTGGGACCTGATCGGACCCCTTCTGCCACCCATGTCCACTCAGTCCCGCGTCACCAGCAGTTCATCGAGCTGAATTGCTTCACGCTCCAGGCTCTGTACTTCCGCGAGAACAGCCTGCCGGAACGACGGGTCCCGCCGAAGGGACAGGAAGGCCTGTGCGCGGATCCGCGCGCGACGCAAACGCGCGGAGAGCGCGACATCGGTCTGCGCCGCCAGGATCAACAGGACAAGCACTCCCGACGCGACCAGCGGGCCAACGCGCACGACGAGCGTGATCGCGATGACGGCGTACACGCTCAGGATCAGGACGAGTCCAAGCACGATGGTGCGCATCGCCGGCTGATCGCGCGAAGGGTCGTTGCCAATCGAGTGCATTGCCAGAGTTCGCGCCACCCGCACCGGCAGCCAGTGCACCGCGCGTCCCAGCAGGGCAACCGGCAGGGCGAGGGCCGCAAGCGTCAGTTCGCGCATCACGAACTGCGCGCCGGCGCGCCGCCGCGTGGAGATGCGCGCCTCGCCAAGCGGGATGTGCCGCGCGCGCAATCGTTCCTGGAGCGATGTCACCCGCGCAAGAAACTGATCCACACGTGCATTCACATTCGTATCGGCGCGTTCCAGCGCTGTTGTCGCGCGCTCGATGCGCGACGCAATGTCTGCCTCTGCGGCCAGTGATCTGGGATGCGCCAGCTCCGGAGGCTCCGCGACGAGCGCGACGAGCGAAGCGGCAAGGCGAATTGCACGTCGCGCACGCTCGTCGGTGGCGAAATTGAGTGTGAGCAAGTGCAGCTGCGCATCGAGTACCGCGGTGAGCTGCGCGATGCCGTCGTCGGCATGCCCAGCCCACTCATCGAGCCAGAGTGGTTCACCGAAGCGCACCAGCACCCGACTTCCCGCGCGCTCCTTTTCCTCGTAGACGAGGCCCACCGGGAGGAGGGCCAGTCCCGCGGTTCCTGCGGCGCGCGCCGCCATGGCCATGCGGGCCGCGCCACTCTTGAGCGGCGCCAACGAAGGCTGATCATGGCTGATCCCTTCTGGAAAGACGAGCACCGCGCGGCCTCGACGAAGTGTGTCCGTGACGACGCGAAAGCTCTCGTTGTTGCGATCGGAGCCGCCGCCGGTGACGCGCGCATCCTGCGCGCGCCGCAGCGGTACGACGCCGGCGAGCTGGAGAAAGGCCGCGAGGACTGGGTTGGCGAAAAGCGTGGCCTTGGCGGTGAGGCGAATCCGGCGCGGCATTGCCGTTGCCACCGCGAGCGCATCCACCAGCGCATTCGGATGGTTGGCCACGAGCAGCAGCGGCGCGTGCCGCGGTACGTGTTCGGCACCCTGTACGAGGACGTCGCCGTAATACCAGCGGAGCGCGATGCGCGCGACACCGCGCAGGGCCGGATACAGCATCTCAGGCCGCCGCCCGCACGCGGTCCGGAATGCGCCTGAGCAGGAACAGGGATGCCACGAACATCGCGGCCACCGTGAGTACTGCCGCCCGGTATGCCAGGCCGCTGCCATGTCCTGGCTCGAGCGAGTCTACGGTGAAGCTCCACATAAACGGGCCGGCGATGGCGGCGGCGCGTGAAGACAGCAGCATGAGGCTGAAGAATCGTCCTGCCTCCTCCTCAGGAACCAGCGAGAGCAGCAGCGGGCGTTCGGCAGTCGGCACGCCACCGAAGATGAGACCGATCAGCAGTCCGATGCCCCAGAAAGCCGCCTGCGTAGGCACAAGCGTCATGCCGACGAGGAGCACGACCCATCCCATGATGGTCAGCACCAGCGTGCGCTTGGCACCGAACCGATCCACGAGCACGCCCGCGAGGTAGCTGCCAAAGATCGCGGGGATGGTCAGCACGAGAAACAGTGTGGTCTCGGTTCCCTGAGCGAACCCCATGGCCTTCACGGCATAGAGCGCCATGAACGACACAATGGTGCCCACCGCATCCTGATAGAGGAAGGACGCGAGAATGAACGACATCACACCGGGGTATCGTCGTGCGTCGCGCAGTGTGGCGCCCACGTCCCGGAATGCCTGGCCCATGTCGACCGGCACTCGATCCGTCCGCGGATGATGGTCGCGACAGAAGAAGACAAGCGGGAGCGAGAAGAGCAGAAAGAGGAGCGCGGTGGGAACGAATGTGGAGACACGGCCCGCGTGCGACGTGAAGGGAACCAGCGCGCGCAGTGCGTGCAGCGTTCCTGCTCCCAATGGTCCGATGAGCGGTAGTTCGCCATTGAAGAAGGGAACCACCAGCAGTAGCCCGACAATGGTTCCGACGTAGCCCACGGCGGTGCCGATGCCGGAGAGTCGGCCACGCTCCTCGGGCGGCGCGAGGTCGGGCAGCATCGCATTGTAGAAGGGCTGCGCTGCCTGATAGGCGTAGTTGGCAACGATGAACGCCAGGAGCACCCAGGCAAAACGACCCGCTGAGGGATGCCACAGGCTCGCGTCGGCCGTGGCACCCACCAGACCGGACCCGATCAGGGGCAAGGTGGTCTGCCCGAAGATGCCAATCGCGGCGCAGGCCACGCACGAGGCCACCGTGAACCCTACGACCCAGGGCTTTCGCCGCCGCCGCGCATCGGAGATCGCACCCAACACGGGAACGGAGAGCAGCACCAGGAGCGAGGAGATGCCGTTACCGAGCGCGTAGACGGTATTGGATGCTCCCAGATCGGCGATGAGCCAGACGGAGAAGTAGAGCGTCGCCACGTTCATCGAGAAGATGGTGTTGGCGAAATCGTAGAGCGCCCAGCTCGCGCGCTCCCGCACCGGAGCACGTCTGGAGGTACGTCCGGTATCGGCGACGATGGGCAGCTCCGGATGGACCATGAATCTCTCCTTGATTGACGGCGGGGATCGCCGGCCCAAATTAGGGCGGATGCGCCACTTCCGCCTTCCAATTCTTGCCGCGACCTCGGTGCTGGTCTTGTTCGCCGGGTGCGAGCACTCCACGCCGGCCCGCGCACCGGACAGCGCTGCGGCGTTGCCGATTACGGTGGGGGGGGCCGCCGCCGCGGTACCATCCACGACAACGTGGGATGCGTCGGCCGGTGCGGCGCTGCTGGTGCAGGGGGAGTCTGCAGGCGAAGCGATCCTCGTCCTGCCTGACCCATCCAGCGCACCGGATGCTCTGCGGTCCTCTGCGAGCGTGTCACTCTTCGGACGCGGAGGGAGCAGGTCCCTGGCCACCCTTGGTGGCGCGGAGAGCCCTGGTGATCCCGAGTGTCGCCTCTCTCCGGTCCGCGATGCGGCTGGTAACGCACCCGGCGCGTGGTCGGTGGGCTTCGTGGGTGGGAACGTGACCCCGATCGCGCTCGACTCTCTCGACGTGTTGAGCTCGCGCGACAGCAGCGCGCTGGCCGCTGAGGCATCTCGCCTGGCCTCTGCGGTCACGGCTGCGTCGCCCGCGTCGTTCCAGGGCCTCCGGTTTGCCGCTTACGACATGCGGCGCTTTCAGGCGGCCCCTGGCACGGCAGCGCTTGTCGCGCACGTGATGCGCCGCGTGAATCAGGAGGCGAATCCGCAGGAGGAGCAGACGCTGCTGATCGCCGAGCGGGATAGCGGAGATGCCAGCGGGCCGTATCATCTGGTCTTCGCAGAGCGCTCGCACGGGCTGGAGGAACAGGGGGTGACCCCGGAGATCATCGCCGCCGTGAGCATTGCCGGGCATGTGACACTCGTCGTGGCGCATGATGGCGAGCGGGGTGTCACATACAGCTTCGTACAGCGTGATCGCCAGGGGAAATGGCGGGCTCGGTGGTCGAGCGCCCCGACGCGGTGCGGGTGATCTGATTCATCGTCCGAGCGCCGCGGGCGCCCGCGTGCGGCCGGCGGCGCTCGCCAGCGCGGCGAGTGTCACGAGGTAGGGCAACGCAAGAAAGAGCTGATAGGGCACGACCCACCCGCGCGCCTGAAAGACGAATTGCGTGGCGGTCGCCGCGCCAAAGGCCAGTGCCGCCAGCGCGACGCCAAGCGGACGCCACCCGCCCAGCACCACGATGGCAATCGCGATGAATCCTCGGCCTGCGGACATGTTCTCCGCGAAAGTGCCGGCCTGCGCGAGCACCAGGACTGCACCGGCGAGCCCTCCGCAGGCCCCTCCGAACACCACCGCGAGTGCTTGTGTGCGCCGAACGGGAACACCCGCTGCCTCCGCCGCAGCCGGCGCCTCGCCGATGGCTCGCAGCGCGAGACCGGCGTGCGTGGAGTACAGCCACCAGGCAAGCGCAGGGGCCAGCATGAAGAGCAGGTATGTCACCGGCGGCTGTGCGAACAGCGCCGGTCCCACCAGCGGAAGCTCGGACAGCCAGGGGACCTGGAAGGGACGACTGGTCGGAATGGATAGCGCAGCACCACTCGCACCGAACAGGACGCGATAGAGTGATCCGGTGGCCCCGACCCCAAGCATCGTGATTGCCGTGCCGGTTATGATCTGATCGGTGCGGCGCCAGACGACGCAGAGCGCAAAGATCGACGCGAGCATCACGCCAGCCATTACGCCGCTGATGTATCCCGCGGCGAGCCCGTGTCCCGCGCCGACGACGGCTCCAAGGGCTCCGGCGAGGATGATACCCTCCAGCCCGATGTTCAGTATGCCTGCACGCTCCACCACCAGCTCGCCCAGTGCGGCAAAGGCGAGTGGCAGCGCGGAACGTACTGTCGCCGCGAGGAAGGTCTCGATGCCGGTCATGTGGGTGCGCCAGAGGACGGGACGGGTCGCGCTATCCGGAATCGCAGGGTCTGCGTGATCACCAGCGCCAGCACGAGCAACGCCTCGATGGTCGTTACCAGTGTGGCCGGGATGCCAGCGTCGCGCTGCATGGCGCCAGCGCCAGCCTCGAGTGCGGCGAAGAGAATGGCGCTGGGAATCACCAGCCAGGCGTCGAGCGCAGCCAGCAGCGCTACAACGATGGCGGTAAAGCCGTATCCCGGCGAGATGTTCTCGTAAAGCGCGAAGGTGACTCCGCAGACCTCCACACCGCCAGCGAGCCCCGCCAGCGCACCGCTGGCGATGAGCGCACGTTCCCGGACCTGTGCAGCATCCACCAGTCCTGCACTCACCGCTGCGCGCGCGTTCAGCCCCACGGCGGTCACCCGAAACCCCGCGGCGGTGTGGCGCACGATCCAGCCGACGAGTGCCGCCGCGGCGATCGCGATCACGAGCCCCACGTGCAGCCGACCTGCACCTGGGATGTACGGAAGATGACTCGCCTCTGGCAGCGTCGCGGTTTGCGGATAGATGTGCGATGGTTCCTGCAGGGGACCTCGCACCAGCCAGGAGACGAGGTCCAGTGCCACGAAATTCAGCATGATGGTGCTGATGACCTCGAGCACTCCGAAGCGGCGTCGGAGGACAGCGGCGATCGCCGCCCAGAGCGCACCAGCGACTGCGCTCATCAGGAGAGCCAGTGCAACCGCCATCACGCCGGGTGGTTGCGCGAGCGCCACAGCGACCCCCGCCGCCGCGCCCACGAGAAACTGCCCGTCGGCACCCACATTGAAGACGCCGGCCCGAAAGGCGAGTGCGACGCCGGTGCCGGCGAGCATCAGCGGGATCGCACGCACAAGCGTTCCGGAAGTCAGCGCATACCATGAGCCCAGGGAGCCCACCCAGAGCGACGCCAGCGCCGGCAGCACGGGGTATCCGCCCAGCGCGAGCAGCGCCGCGAGTGTGGCGACGAGGACCGCGGTACCGCTGGCAATGACGAGAGTGGTTCGGAGCACTGGACGAATGCGGGAGCGCGCCCGTCTCTATCTTGGGCGCAATGACGCGATCCGGAGAAACTGCTCACGAGAGCGCAGCGGGGGTAGACGCGATGGCCGCGGGCCGATGGCGCGCACTCGCTGTACTGGCGCTCGTCGAGATCCTCGGGATGTCCGTCTGGTTTGGCGCCAACGCTGTCGCGTCACAACTCGCACTACGCTGGTCACTTTCCTCCTCCGAGGTGGGATGGCTAAGTACCGTCGTCCAGATCGGCTTCGTGCTCGGTACCGCGGTAGCCGCCCTCCTCAATCTCGCCGACATCATCCCGTCACGACGGTATCTGGCGGGCGCTGCCACGCTCGCCGCACTGGCGAATCTTGCGCTCCTCGTGGTACCGGGATATGCCGGCGCACTCGTGGCCCGCACGCTCACCGGCGTTTTCCTGGCGGGCGTCTATCCGCCGGCCATGCGCATGGCGTCCACGTGGTTCGTGCGTCAGCGCGGTATGGCCATCGGGGTCGTGGTCGGGGCACTCACCGTCGGCAAGGCCCTTCCCTATCTCATCCATGCCTGGCCTGGCGCTACGCCGAGGGCGGTGATTCTGCTATCCTCGGCAGCTGCACTGGTCGCAGCAGCGCTCGTGCTCGCGGGATACCACGATGGTCCCGTGGAATTTCCCGTGCGTCGCTTCTCCCCAACGCTCGTCGTCACCGTGCTTCGCAACGCACGCTATCGTCAGGCCGTGGGAGGATACGTCGGACACATGCTCGAGTTGTACGCCTGCTGGATCTGGCTTCCAGCATTCGTGGCGGCCAGCACGACTGCGCACGGCGACCACATCGGGAGCAGCGGACTGTCCGCGCTCTCCTTCGCCGTGCTCGCGATCGGCGCTGTCGGCTGTGTTGCCGGCGGACTTCGCGCCGACCGCACCGGCCACGTGAAACTCGTGGTGCAGGCCATGGCGGTGAGTGGACTCTGCGCGCTGCTCACCCCGCTCGCCTACGGACATTCCCTCGCGATTCTGCTTCCGTTGCTCCTGGTGTGGAGCATCAGTGTGATTGCCGACAGTGCACAGTTCTCGACGCTCGTCACGCACGTAGTGCCGCCCGACGCCGTTGGCACCGCGCTCACGCTGCAGACATCGCTGGGGTTTCTCGCAACGATGATCACCATCCAGCTGGTGCCCGTGATCGTGGCGGCTGCGGGGTGGCGCTGGGCGTTTCCGATGCTTGCGGTGGGGCCGGCGCTGGGCATCGCGGCCGTCCGACGGCTGCGCGTGTGACTGCTAGACGATACCCAGCAGGGCGCGCCCGATGCGATCACGATCATGCGGAACGCTGACGACGGTTCCAGCGCAAGCGACATACATGCTGGTTGCGAGTGCAAGCACCTCATCCAGATCGCTGCTGTAGACGACCACAGCCGCGCCGCGCTGTGCCGCCTCGTGGAGACGGGCATGCACCGCCGCCGCCGCTCGCACATCCAGTCCGCGCGCCGGATTCTCGGCGATCACCGCCCACGGTGCTGACAGGTCGGGGGGCGGTGCGAGTTCGCGCGCGACCACCAGCTTCTGCTGGTTGCCACCCGACAGGTCGCGCATGTGCGAGTCAGGACCTGTGGCGCGAACATCATGCTCCAGCATCAGCTCGGCAGTACGTCGACGCGCCGGAGCCCAGGCCATGAGTCCACGCCGCGCCTGCAGTCCGCGCAACTCCACATTCGCGGTGAGCGTCGCATCGAGCACCACTGCGTCTGCGTGCCGATCATCGGGAATGAAGCCGACATGCGATGGCCGATGAACGAGCCCACGCTCTGCCACAGTGCGACCCGCGAGCACTCGCAGCAGCACCTGGTGCCCTGCCCCTTCCAGGCCAACGACGCCGGTAATTTCTCCCGCCATGGCGGTAAACTCTGCGCAGACCAGCGATGGATTACCCGCGCGTGCCGGTACGAGAACATCGCGGAGTTCCAGTGTTGGCACTACCGCGCCCCGCATGTGCGCGGGCACGATGGACGCCACGGTCGGTACGTCCGCGGCGCCGAGCATGGCCACCGTCAGCATGCCGGGAGTGGCGCCGGCCGCCCTGGCTGTCAGCGCCACGCGCCCCGCCCGAAGTACCGTGACCTCGTCGGCCACGGCTAGCGCTTCTCGCAGCTTGTGTGTGATCAGCACAACGGAGCTGCCCCCGCTCACGAAGCGACGAATCCACGCCAGAAGATCATCGATTTCTCCCGGCGCGAGCACCGCCGTGGGTTCGTCCAGGATAAGATACCGGGCGCCGCGCCCGATGGCCTTCATGATTTCAACGCGCTGCTGCGCACTTACGGGCAGCGCACCAACTCGCGCGTCGGGCTCCAGCGCGAATCCAGTCTCACTGCATAACGTGGCGACGCGAGCGCGCATGATCTTCGCGCTCATTCGCCCTCGGCCGCCAAGCGCGATATTCTCCGCGACGGTCATGCTGGGGACGAGCGTGAAGTGCTGATGCACCATGCCTACACCGTGTGCGATCGCATCGCGGGTGGAGCCGGCGCGCAGCGGTGCTCCATCCACCTGAATGGTTCCGCGATCGGGCGCGAGCATGCCGAAGGCGATGCGCATCAGGGTGCTCTTGCCTGCGCCGTTCTCTCCGAGCAGTGCGTGAACGGAACCGGGTGCGACCTGCAGCGACACATCCTTCAGCACCGGGACGCCGGCGAACGCATGCGAGATGCCCGCGAGCTCCAGTCCGCTCGCCGCCATTCCGGTCACGTGCCGGTGGGCGCCGGCACGAAGATCCAAGGGATGTCGAACTCGTTCGCGATCGCCTCTCCCAGCGCGCGAACGCCGTACGTCTCCGTGGCATAGTGCCCTGCGTACAGCAGCGCGATGCCGCGCTCTTCGGCTTCTACCGCGGTATGGTGCGGGCCTTCACCCACAATGAGCGTGTCGACACCAGCTGCCGCGGCCTCCTGCAGCGTGTCGCTCGAGGCTCCGGCGCCAGTGCAGATCGCCCATCGGCGCGAGCGACGATCACTGGTGACGCCGACTGAATGCAGCGCTCCACCTTCGCGTCGCGCGACCGACGCCACGCGCTCGGCGAGCGTTGCGGTTTCCATGTCGCACGAGCCCTGTAGCCCCACGAACTGAGTGCCGTGGCGCGCAAACCCGCGGTCGGGCACAAGGCCCAGCTCAGCCGCCATGAGCGCATTGTTGCCGAGCGCGGGATGCATGTCGAGTGGAAGGTGAGCGCTGTAAATGGCGATGTCGTGATCCAGGAGCAGCCGGAAGCGCTCGCGGATGCGTCCGCGGACGGGCTGCACCCCACCCCAGAACAGTCCGTGGTGGACCACGAGCAAGTTTGCGCCGGCCTCCACGGCGCCGGTGATCGTCCTGAGCGATGCATCGACTGCTGCGGCAACCTTGCGCACGGGGCCATCGTGTTCGAACTGGATGCCATTCATCGCGCCGGGATAGTCCTGAATGCCGGCGACGCCGAGCAGCTCGTCTACCCACGCACCGATCCGTGTGAGGGACTCACTCACGGAGTGGCCATGGTGAATGTGCCGGCCTGCATGCGAGCGACCGTGGAATCCATTTGGGTCTGCACTTCAGCCGAGGGATGCACGGTTGCCGCCGGGTTGGGGACCCATTCCACCACATGACTGGCGGTTCCGAGCTTTATTACTCTCGCTGTGAAGCTGCGCGATTTCACCTCGCGCGCCACGGTGAGGAAGGCGTGCGGCAGGTCGATCACCACGCTGCCGATCGTGACCTCCGGCGCCACGGCGTTCTGGTTGGAGTTCGACCCTATCACCAGGGCGCGGTGCGACTCGCGTGCCGCCTGAAACACGCCAAGCCCCGCAGCGTCGGCATTCTGGAAAATCACATCGGCGCCCTGCCCGATCTGGGCGAGCGCCTGCTCCTTGCCAGCACTCACATCGTCCCAGTTGCCGATGAACGAGCTCAGCACACGGACCCTGGGATTCACGGCGCGGGCGCCTGCTTCGAAGGCGGTAAAGCTTTCCCTCACCGGCGGCAGTTCGGTGCCGCCGATCACTCCGATCACATTGGACCTGGTGAGCGAACCGGCGGTCATGCCCGCGAGGTAGGAAGCGTCCGAGAAGGCGAAGGACATCCCGGCCAGATTGCGCCCGCTGCTGGTTCCGGAGGTGGTGACGTACATCGTCTTCGGATAGTCGGGCGCCACGCGTCGGGCAGCATCCTGGAACTCGAAGCCATGCCCGAAGACCAGATCGTAGCCCTGCGCGCCGTACTGCCGGAACTGCTCCTCGAACTCGGCGGGTGTGCGCGTCTGAATGTGGCTTATCGAAGCGCCAAGGCTATCGCGGATGCGAAGTAGTCCAGCGTAGGCGCCCCCGTTCCACGACTGGTCGTTGATCGGCCCGGGTGTCAACAGCGCGACGCGAAAGGCTGGCGATGTGCGCGCGGCGTTGTTGTCGGCACGTCCGCACGCCAGAGTGGCGGCGAGCACTCCAATGTGGATGACTGTGGACAATCGCGCCAACGAGCGATTACGTGAGCCTGTAAGCATAGGTCAGTAAGCGGTTTACGTACTTTGTTGATGAGTTACAAAATCAGTCGAAATCGCTGCGTTGCGGCCCAATGATCAACTCAGTGACGCGCTCCAGATCGTCGGCCGAGTAGAATGCGATGCGAATGGCGCCTGACTCGCCGCGCTTGGCATCGACCGACACATCGGTCTGCAGGCGTCGGCGCAACTGCTCCTCGAGCCTGCGCACAGCGGGGTCTTGCCGGATCGCTGACGGTGTTTGAGGTGCGGCCTCTCGTGGCTTCGACGATGATGACGCCGCCACTCGCGCCCGGGCCTCGACCTCGCGAACCGACAGATTGCGCGCGACCGTTTCGTGAGCGAGTTCCACGAGCTGTCGTTCCGACTTGACAGCCAGGAGGGCGCGGGCATGTCCCGCACTCAGGTGCCCTGCCTCCACCATGCGCCGCACCGCCGCCGGCAGCGCCAGCAGGCGAAGCAGATTCGAGATCGTGGAGCGATCCTTTCCCACGGCGTCGGCCACATTCTGTTGCGTGAGGCCAAACTCGTCGATCAGCCGCTGATAACCGTCGGCTTCTTCGAGCGCATTGAGGTCGGCGCGCTGGAGGTTCTCCACGAGGGCGAGCGTAAGCATCTCGCGGTCGTCGAACGGCCTGACGATCGCCGAGATCTCGGTCCATCCCAAGCGTGTGGCCGCTCGCAGGCGGCGCTCGCCGGCAACGAGCTCCCAGTGACCCGTCCGCAGTTCTCGTACGGTAATCGGCTGGAGGAGACCGCTCGCCTTGAGCGAGGCCTCCAGATCACGAAGTTCAGGCTCGGTGAAACTTCGGCGCGGCTGAAAGCGATTGGGCTTGATGGCGGCGATCGGCACTGCCTGCAGCGTGGCGCCGTCGCTCTCCCCGGAGGGCGCTGCCGAGTTGGCATCGCGGGGAGGCTCGCGCTGCTGCCGTGCGGTGGAGATGAGTGCTTCCAGTCCACGGCCCAGCCGGCGCGGCGAATCGGCGCTCATGCGCTCCCGCCGTCTTCGCCTGCTCCTCGCGCTTCGCGCATCAACAGTTCCTGCGCGACACCCATGTAAGCCTGCGCGCCGATGCTCTGCACGTCGTACAGCACGATCGGCTTACCGAAGCTTGGCGCTTCGGCGAGCCGCACATTCCGGGGGACGACGGTGTCGAACACCTGACCGCCGAAGTAGTCGCGCGCTTCGGCCGCCACCTGCCGAGAGAGGTTGAGTCGCGCGTCGAACATCGTGAGGAGGACGCCGGCGATGGCGAGGGAGGGATTCACGCCGCGCTGGATGAGGTGCACGGTGTTGAGGAGCTGGCTCAGCCCTTCGAGCGCATAGTATTCGCACTGCAGCGGGATGAGCACCGCGTCGGCCGCGGCCAGCATGTTGAGGGTGATGAGTCCGAGTGACGGCGGGCAGTCGATGAGCACGAAGTCGTAGTCGTCTCGCACGGCATCGACGGCGGTGCGCATGCGCCGCTCGCGGTCGCGCACGTCCACCAGCTCCACTTCGGCGCCCGCGAGATCCGGTGTCGCAGGCAGCACGTCGAGGCACTTGAACTGCACTTCGCGGATCCGGGCTTCCTGGATGGTGGATTCGCCCAGCAGCACGTCATACGTGGAGCGTTGAAAGCTAGCGCGGTCGATGCCTGAGCCGCTCGTGGCATTGCCCTGCGGATCGCCATCGATCAACAGCGTGCGCCGCTCGGCTACTGCGAGGCTGGCGGCGAGGTTGACGGCGGTAGTCGTCTTGCCGACCCCACCCTTCTGGTTAGCGATGGCGATGACGCGAGCCACAGATCTGGGCTTGAGGAGAGTGTCGGATG
>JBBSVF010000047.1:0-15387 GCA_038233745.1 Gemmatimonadales bacterium | reverse complement strand
TGGTCGGGCGCCGCCGTTTTCAGGCACTGCAGTCGGCACTGACATGATCGAAGCCCTCAAGGTCAAGCTGGGCGAGGAAGTCGAGAAGCTCCAGTTCGAGCTCAACGTCACCCTCCCCAACGAGATCCGCAAAGCCGTCGAACTCGGCGACCTGCGCGAGAACAGCGAGTACAAGGCTGCCCTCGAGCGCCAGCAGTTCGTGCAGGCGCGGCTCCGCCAGCTTCGCGAACGCCTGAGCAAGCTGTCCTCCATCGACATCACGCAGATCCCCCACGATCGCGTGGGCCTTGGCTCGCGCGTCACCGTGAAGGACGAGAAGTCCGGCCTCGAGGAGAAGTATCATCTCGTGTTCGGTGACGCCGTGGAGTTCGAGGAGGGGCAGGTCACCATGTCCTCGCCCATCGGTCGCGCACTGCTCGGCAAGGAAGTCGGTGAGGTGACCTTTCTTCGCCTTCCGAGCCTCGTCCGTCAGCTCAAGGTCACCGAGCTGCAGACCATCCACGAGCAGAAGGAAGAACCACGCTGATCAGCCGAGCGCTGCACAGCGCGGCGCTCATGCCTCCACGCTGAACATCGCCTCCACCTCGGTCACGTACTCAGCGAGTTCCCCTGCATCGAGTGCGAGCTGGCGTGCTGCGGCAAGTCCATGGTCGCGCGTCTCGAAGGCCAGCGGTACCCGCCTGATGAGCAGATCGCCGAGGGTCATCGCCATCTCCTGCTGGCGCGCATAGACGAGCTCGGCCATCACATACGGACGCTCGGGCACGATGCGAGCGCCAAGCGTACGGTCACCACGCACGAGGTTCCAGACGTCCGTCCACGCAGTGCCGTGCGCGGTGAGCAGCCGGAGCGCCACCGCTTCGTCACCGATCGTCGTGGTGGCCTGGGCCAGCATCCCGGCGAAGTCGGTGATCGCGCCACCGTGCAACGGCATGCCCTCGCTGCGTGAAGGGCGCGCGAACATGCCAATCGACTCGAGCGCCCGATCCACGACCTCCACCGCCATCGCGCGGTACGTGGTGAGCTTTCCGCCCGTCACCTGCACGAGACCGCGAATGTTCTCGTGGATGGCATGCTCGCGCGACGTCGCTCCAGGAGTGGCGGCCGCGCCCTCGGCCGCCAACGGACGCAATCCCGCCCAGGCACTGACGACATCATCGCGAACGAGCCGGGCGTCGGGAAAGAAGTGATTTGCCGCTGTGAGCAGGTAGTCGACGTCGGACTCCGATGCGCGCACCTTGTCCGGTGACACGTTCTCGAAGGTGTCGGTGGTCCCGATGATGGCGAAGTCGCCCGCGGGCAGCACGAAGAACACGCGGCCGTCCTGCGGCGCGAGCAGGGTGAGTGCCTCCACATTGCCCACACGCTCGCGCGAGACATTGATGTGCACACCCTTGCTGCCGCGAACTGCGGGGGCCGTGGAAACATTCGCGAGCTGCTCGACCTCATCGCTCCACGGCCCGGCCGCATTCACCACGCATCGCGCCCGCACTGGATGATGTTCGCCGGTGAGCTCGTCGCGCACCGTGGCGCCGCCAACGCGGTCGCCCTGCACGGCAAGGGCGGTGACGCGCGCATGATTCACGACCCAGGCGCCGGCCTCCTGCGCGGACCTGATGTTGGCGAGGGTGAGTCGAACGTCATCAGTCGCGGCATCCCAGTAGCTCGCGCCTCCGGTGAGTTGCTCGGCGAGCACCCGCGGCTCGTGGCGCAGCACACCCTTTCGCGAGAGCCGCCGGTGCCGCCCAACATTGCGGAAGAGCGCCAGCAGATCGTAGAGGTAGAGCCCCGCACCCAGCTTCCAGCGCGGCAGCCGCGCGCCAGCGTACACAGGCCAGGTGAAGCGCAGAGGGTGAACCAGGTGCGGTGCGATGCGCAGCAGCGTTCGCCGCTCGCGGCTCGCTTCGAACACCAGGCGCAGCTCGCCATGTTCGAGATAGCGAACGCCACCATGGACTAGCCGCGACGAGCGCGACGACGTCCCCGACGCGAAGTCATTCGCCTCCACCAGCCCCACCTTCAGCCCCCGCAACCCCGCCTCGCGCGCCACACCGGCACCGGTGATGCCGCCACCAATGACGAGCAGGTCGAGCATTTCGTCGCGGAGCGCCGCGAACGTCTCGGGGCGGGATAGGGTTTGCATGTGAGGGTCGATCGTGTGCTGAGGTCGGTGGTGGACGTGTTGCAGGAAGAATAGCCATTCGTGTGGGCGATGCTGGCTCCTCGTGCAACTCGCGGAAAGCGTTCGTAACGGATTTTCCGGATTTCTAGGGAAACAGCCGGATGAAACCTTTTTTGGGGACCGCCGTATCCGGCCGTTTCCGTAGCATCAGCAGTATTACGAGTGAAAAATTCAATCAACTTATCACTCCCAGATCCGCAACCAGTCTCCCCCGTCGCCGTTAAACACTGCCGGCCGAGAGCTGCCAGCCGAGAGCTCCCCAGCCCAACACCAATCTCTCACGTCGCCGTTCAAGACTGCCAGCCGAGAGCTGACAGCCGAGAGCTCCCCAGCCCAACACCAATCTCCCCCGTCGCCGTTAAACACTGCCAGCCGGAACTGCCAGCCGAGAGCTCCCCAGCCCAACACCAATCTCTCCGACATCCCACCAATACCTATTAATATGACAAAAACCTGGCTCATCACCGGTTGCTCCACCGGCTTCGGCCGCCACCTCGCGCTGGCCGTCCTCGCCCGTGGCGACAACGCCGTCGTCACCGCCCGCACCCCCTCCGACGTCCAGGACATCGTCGCGAACCACAAACAGACGTCGATCGTCCACCAACTCGACGTCACGAAGCCCGCCGACATCGCCGGCACCGTCGAGCATGCGGTCAAAGCCTTCGGCCGCATCGACGTCCTCGTGAACAACGCCGGTATCGGCTACTTCGGCTCCATCGAGGAAAGCGATGACAACGAAGTCCGCCGCATGTTCGAGATCAACGTCTTCGGCCTCGCGCACATGACCCAGTCCGTGCTCCCCATCATGCGTCGCCAGCGCAGCGGCCACATCGTCAACATCTCCAGCATCGGCGGCCTCCGCGCCTTCCCCGCCGTCGGCTTCTACAACGCCACCAAGTTCGCCGTGGAGGGCCTGAGCGAAGCCCTCGCCCTCGAAGTCGCGCCCCTCGGCATCCACGTCACCATCGTGGAACCCTCCGGCTTCCGCACCGACTGGGCTGGCCGCTCCGCCAACGAGGCCCCCGGCACCATCGAGGACTACCGCGGTACCGCCGACAAGAACCGCGACAGCATCCGAGGTTACAGCGGCAACCAGCCCGGCGACCCCGAGCGCGCCGCGCAAGCCATCCTCGCTGCGGTCGACGCCGAGCATCCTCCCCTCCACCTGCTGCTCGGCAAGGCCGCGTGGAAAGGCGCGCAGATGAAGCTCGAACTTCTGCGGCAGAACTTCGACGCCTGGCGCGACACCACCGAAGGCGCCGATTTCCCCGAGGGCCAGTGACCTTCGCCTTGTGACCCTCCCCCCAGTCCGTAGCTTCTGAGCCATGCCTACTTTCGGATCACCCGGCCGCCGCGTCGCCATCGTCGCAGGTCTTCGCACGCCCTTCGCGCGCTCCGGCACCACGCTCCGCTCCGTGAGCGCCATCGACCTTGGCAAGCGCGCCGTGGGGGAACTCCTCCAGCGCTCCGAGCTCGATCCCGCATCGGTCGACGCGATCATCTACGGCACCGTGGTGCAGTCGGTGATCGCACCGAACATCGCGCGTGAGATCTCGCTCATCCCCACCCTCCCGCGCGGTGTGCAGGCCTTCACCGTGGGCCGTGCCTGCGCCAGTGCCAACCAGGCCATCACCGACGCCGCCGATCAGATCGCGCTCGGCCACGCCAACGTGATCATTGCCGGGGGAGCGGAATCCTTGTCGAACGTGCCCATCCTGCACTCGAAAGGGATGACGAATGCGCTGCTCGCCGCCTCCAAGGCCAAGAGCATCGGAGGTCGCGTGAAGGCGCTCGCGAAGGTACGCCCCAAAGATCTCGTTCCCATCACGCCGGCGATCGCCGAGCCCTCCACCGGGGAGAGCATGGGAGAGAGCGCTGAGAAGATGGCGAAGCTCAATGGCATCACGCGCGAGGAGCAGGATCAGTTCGCGCTGCGCTCGCATCGCCTGGCCGCGGCGGGCACGGAAGACGGACGGATCACCGCCGAGATCGTTCCGGTGTACGTTCCCCCGGACTTCGAGCCCATGACGCGCGACAACGGCATTCGCGTGGACTCCAGCATCGAGGCGTTGCGCAGCCTCAAGCCCGTGTTCGACCGCCGCTATGGCACCGTCACCGCGGGCAACTCGTCGCCGCTCACCGATGGCGCGAGTGCCGTGCTGCTGATGAGCGAGGAGCGGGCGAAGGCCGAGGGCTTTGAACCCCTCGCGTACATTCGCAGTTACAGCTACGCCGCACTCGATCCCGGCGAACAACTGCTCATGGGCCCGGTACTCGCCGCCCCTGTCGCGCTGCAGCGCGCGGGCCTCACCCTGCGCGACATGGATCTCATCGAGATGCACGAGGCCTTCGCATCGCAGGTACTCAGCAACCTCAAGGGATTCGAATCGCAGGAGTGGGCCGAGCGTGCGGGGTTCAGCCAACCCGTAGGGGAAGTGGATCGGGCGAAGCTCAATGTGATGGGCGGATCGCTGGCCATCGGACATCCCTTCGGTGCCACCGGCGGGCGCATCCTCACCACGTTGTGCAACGAGCTGGCGCGGCGCGGTGGGCAGTTCGGCCTCATGACGGTGTGTGCGGCGGGCGGCATGGGTCACGCCATGGTCGTGGAGCGCGCCTGATGCCCAACTACACACTCGATCGCCGCGACGGCATTCTCATTGTCACGATGAACCTCGCGGGCGAGCCGGTGAACAAGGTCACGGCTGCGCTGCGGGCGGACTTCGCCAGTCTCTTCGGCATCATCGAGAGCGACACCAGCATTCGCGGCGTGGTGCTGGCGAGTGGGAAGCCCGACACCTGGATTGCCGGCGCCGACATCGACGAGTTCCTCACCATCCGCACCGCGGAGGACGCGGAGTCGCTGAGCCGAAGTGGGCAGGCATTGCTGGCGCGGCTGGAGACGTTGCGCGTGCCGGTGGTGGCGGCCATTCACGGCGCCTGCCTGGGCGGCGGCCTCGAGACCGCCCTCGCCTGCCGCTATCGCATCGCGAGCGATCATCCGAAAACCGTGCTTGCATTGCCCGAGGTGCAGCTCGGACTCATTCCCGGTGCAGGCGGCACGCAGCGGCTCCCGCGCATCGTGGGATTGCAGCGCGCGCTCGACATGATCCTCACTGGTCGCAACATCCGCGCAAAGAAGGCCTGGCAGATGGGGCTCGTGCATGAGCTCGTGCACCCGGCCATTCTGCTCGACGTGTGTGTGGAGCGCGCGCAGCAACTCGCGGATGGCACCCTGAAGGCCGCCAAGGAGCCGAAGGGGCGTGGCGCCACGAGCGTGTTGCTGGAAGACAACCCACTCGGCCGCGCGCTGGTGTTCCGCAAGGCGCGCGAAGGCGTGATGGAGAAGACTCACGGGCACTATCCGGCGCCGCTCGCAGCGCTGGCCGCCGTGCATGCCGGCTATGACAAGGGGAGCGACGCAGGCTATCGCGAGGAGTCGCGCGCATTCGGCGAGATGGCCACGAGCGAGGTGTCGCGCCAGCTCGTGTTCCTGTTCTTTGCCACCACCGCACTCAAGAAGGATCCCGGCGTCGAGCCTCCCGCCCCCGATCCCATTCCCGTCACCACCCTCGGCGTGCTCGGCGCGGGGTTCATGGGAGCGGGCATCGCGTCGGTGGCGGTGCAGCAGGGCACGGTGGTGCGGCTGAAGGACACCGATGCACAGCGCGTGTCAAAGGGGATCGCTGCGGTGAGCGATGTGCTGCGCCAGCGGTTGAAGAAGCGGCAGATCACGCGTATGCAGTACGACGATCAACTTGGCCTTGCGGGGGGTACCGCGTATTACACAGGCTTCGGACGTGCGCAGCTCGTGATCGAGGCCGTGTTCGAGGATCTCGCCCTCAAGCACACCGTGCTGAGGGAGGTGGAGCCCCTGCTGCATCCCGACGCGGTGTATGCGTCGAACACCAGCACCATTCCCATCGCGAGCATCGCGGAGGCCTCCGCGCGCCCGGGGCGCGTGCTCGGCATGCACTTCTTTTCGCCGGTGCACAAGATGCCGCTGCTCGAGATCATCCGCGCAGCGGCCACTGATGCCGATGCGGTGACGACGGCGGTGGCGTACGGGAAAAAGTTGGGCAAGACGGTGATCGTGGTGAACGATTCGCCCGGCTTCTACACCACTCGTGCGCTCTCCGCGTACATGAACGAGGCAGGCCGGCTGCTGGACGAAGGCGCGTCGATCGAATCGATCGATCGCGCGTTGCTCGTGTTCGGCTTTCCCGTGGGACCCGTGACCCTGCTCGACGAGGTCGGCATCGACGTGGGGGGCAAGGTGGGGCAGGTGATGGCGGAGAGCTTCGGCGCGCGGATGGCGCCAAGTGAATCGCTGAGGCGGGTGGTGGAGAGTGGCCGGACCGGGCGGAAGGGGAAGAAAGGTTTTTATCTGTATGGCGACGACGGCGCCAAGGGCGACGTGGATGCCTCCGTGTACGAGTTGCTCCCCCATGGCGCGAAGCGCCGGGAGATCGACGCCGACGAGATTCGGCAGCGGTGTGTGCTCGCGATGGTGAACGAGGCGGCACGATGCCTGGATGAGGGGGTATTGCGATCAGCGCGCGATGGAGATGTTGGCGCAGTGTTCGGGATCGGCTTCCCGCCTTTCCGGGGAGGACCGTTTCGCTATGTGGATACCGTGGGTGCAGCGTCGATTGTGGAGCAGCTTGACGAGCTGAACGGGCGGTTTCCGGGTCGGTTCGAGGCGTCTCCGGTGCTGAGAGAGAAAGCTCGTGGTCGGGCTCGGTTCTATTCGGTGTAGAGATTTATGTGGCGCGGGTGGAGCGTTCGGAACGGATAGAAGCCCGGATCGGACGGAAGAAGCCGGATGCAGCACCCTTGAGCTTCTGAATCCGGCAGTTTCAGTGAATCCGTAGGATCCGTTCCGAACGCTTTTTGAATTGTTGAAGCAGAGCTCCTCTCGCCACGGGAAGAGCGTTCGGAACGGATACCAGCCCGGATCGGACGGAAACAGCCTGAGAAAACACCTCCAAGACTCCTTGAATCCGGCAGTTTCCAGGAAAAATCAGTAGAACCCGTTCCGAACGCTTTCGAACCAGGCTCCACGAGAGGACTGATCTGTCACTATACTCCACATGAACATTTGTTTTTGAAAATCAGGCCACTTCTCGCGTGGAATCGATCACGCAACCCCGACTGTGACGGTGCGTATTGAGTGAAGGTCTATCAGGTATGGAAAGCTCGGATGCAGACCTCGTTACACGAGTGCTGCACGGCGATGTGAACGCGTACAGCGTGCTCGTCTCGCGGTATAGAGACCGGTACGCCCGCTATGCGGTACACATGCTGGGCAACCGCGAGGATGCGGAGGAGGCACTGCAGGATGCCTTCACCCGCGCCTATCGGTCGCTCTCGCGCTGCGACGAACCGGAACGGTTCGGCGCCTGGCTCTTCCGGATTCTCGTCAATCGCTGCCGCACCTCCGGGGCACGGCGTGTGCGAAGGAATCAGACGTTCGTGCACGACGAGGGCGCGCTGCTCAACGCTTCGGAGGAACACCCAGCCGAAGCGGGTATGTGGCGCGAGGAAATCGAACGGGCAGTCCGCGAGCTCAACGCTGAACAGCGTGAGGCGTTCCTGCTCAAGTACGTGGAAGAACTGGGCTACGACGAGATGTCCGAGATCACCGGCGTCGGCGTCTCCGCCCTCAAGATGCGCGTCATGCGGGCCTGCGATCGGCTGCGCGTGCTGCTGCGAGAGGTACACAGTGCCTGAGTGGAGAAGGACGACGCTGGACATGCTGGTGGACGAGCTGCGGCAGCCGGTCCGACTCGATGAGTCGTTCGACCGCCGCGTCATGGTCCGCGTGCGTCGAGCCTTCGCCGAGCAGCGGAAGTCGCGTGGATGGTTCGGGGCCGCCTCGGCGGTAGCCCATCATCCCGCCTGGGCCGCCGCGATGGCCGCCTGCGTCGTCGCCGTCGCCTCCGTCGGCGTCCTCCGCTCCCGCGCTCCCCAGCGCTCCGGCGCCGCTGTGGCCGAAGCTGTGCAGTTTGTCCTGGTCGCCCCCTCGGCGGAGAGTGTCTCCGTGGTGGGCGACTTCAACAACTGGGGACTGGGCGATTCTGCCCTCGTCGCCACGAATCACGAAGGTGTGTGGAGCGTCTCAGCGCCGGTGCCGGCGGGCGTCCATCGTTATGCCTTCGTGGTCAACGGCAAGCAGTGGGTCGCCGATCCGTCAGCACCCCGTGCGTCGGACGATGACTTCGGCATGCCGAGCAGTGCACTGGTCGTGGAGGATGGTACGAAGTGAACGTTCGCACTCTTCGCAGGTTCGTCGCGCTCCTGCTCGGTCTCGCGGTGGCTCCCGTTGCCAGCGCGCAGGATTCCCGCATCCCCTTCAAGCTCGACCCCGCGAGCACGGCGGCCATCAACGCCGTCCTCGACTCGGCGGTCGCCATGGGCATTCCCACGGCGCCCCTCCGCGAGAAGGTCTATGAAGGCATGGGCAAGGGCGCCGATGGCCCGCGGATCGTCGCCGCCGTCCGCACCCTCGCCGCCGACATGGCTCGCGCACATCGCGCACTCGGCACTGTCGCCACCACGGACGAGATCAAGGCCGGGGCCTCCGCGATGCACGCCGGCGTCTCCGCCGTGGAACTGGGCCAGATGAAGAAGCAGGGAGGCCTGCGACGCTCCCTCACGCTTCCCTTCACCGTGCTCGCGGACATCGTCTCGCGCGGCGTGCCCGTGCGCACCGCGGCCAACGCCATCCGCTCCCTCGTGGGCGCCGGCGCGAAAGACCAGGACATCAACGACTTCCAGAAAAAGGTCAAGGACGACATCGACTCCGGCGCGCCACCCGCGGCTGCGGTCGAAACGCGTGCCAAGGGCGCGGTGAACGAGAAGCCCAAGCCCGAATCACCGGACACCACTATCCGGCTGGATTTCTGACCTCGTGGGCCGGCTCTGCCGGCCCGCTGTCGTTTGCGCGATGTTTCCCCTCGCGCCTCGCGGTACCCCTCATCCGAGCCCACAGCTCATGCGACTTTCCTTCGCTCTCATCGTCGCGGTCGCCGCTGGCACCGTTGGCAGCGCCGCGCCCGCCAGCGCCCAGCAGCAGTCCACCGACTCCTCGCGCATCACCGTGGAGCGCATGTTCACCACGCGCGACTTCCTCGGCGGCTACATCCCGCAGCCCGCGTGGCAGCGCAGTGGCAGTAGCTACATCGAGGCGCGCGCCGCCAAGGACGGCGGATCGGAACTGGTGAAGATGGACATCGCCACGGGCACGGAGACTGTCGTCGCCCGGGGTGAGCAGCTCGCGGCACAGGGGCGTCGGCTGGACGTGGAAGACATCACGCTGGGCGGCAACGAACAGCTTGCGCTGCTCTTCCACAACTCGGTGCAGGTGTGGCGGCAGAACACGCGCGGCATGTACGACGTCTATGACTTCCGCAGTGGCCGCCTGGTGCCCGTGTCGCGCAAGACGGGGCTGCAGATGTTCGCCAAGGTCTCGCCCGATGGCCGCAAGGTGGGCTTCGTGCGCGACAACAATCTCTTCGTCACCGACATCGCCAGCGGACGCGAAGATCAGCTCACCAGCGACGGCAGCGCCGACATCATCAACGGTACCACCGACTGGGTCTACGAGGAGGAACTCGGCCTCGCCGACGCCTTCCGCTGGAGTCCCGACTCACGGGCGATTGCCTTCTGGCGCTTCGATCAGCACGCCGTGCCGGCGATGCCGATCGTGGACGAGCTGGGCCTCTACCCCAAAGTCTCCACCCTTCGCTACCCCAAGGCCGGTGAAGCCAACTCACGCGTGCGCCTGGGTGTGATTCGCCTGGGCGCGCGCACACCGCGCTGGCTGGACGTGGGCAGCGACACCGGTCAGTACTTCGCGCGCATGGAATGGGTGGGCAGCGACTCGCTCGCCGTGCAGCGGTTGCCGCGGCGGCAAAACTCTGTTGACGTGATGCTCCTGAGCGCCACCACGGGCCGAGGCCGAGTGGTGATGACCGATCGCGACAGCGCGTATGTGGACGTGGAGAGTGGCGACCTGCGCTGGATCGGTGACCGCCAGCAACAGTTCCTCTGGATGTCGGATCGCAGTGGCTGGCGCCAGCTCTATCTCTACGGCCGCGATGGCCGCGTCGTCCGCCAGCTCACCACCGACGGCATGGACGTCACCCAGGTGCTCGGTGTGGACAGCGCTGCGCGCACGGTGTACGTGCTCGCCGCCGCGCCCACGCCGATGGAGCGCAATGTGTACCGCGTCTCGCTGGATGGCGGCGCGATGCAGCGCGTAACGCCGCAGCAGGGAACGCACAGCTTCAACATCAGCCCCGACGCTCGCTACGCCGTGGACATCCACTCGAGCCTCGGCGTGCCGCCCACGGCCACGCTGTACGCGCTGCCCTCGATGCAACCGATTCGCGTGCTCCAGGACAATGCAGCGCTGAAGGCACGGCTGGCGCAGGTGCGCATGCGTGCACCCGAGTTCTTCAGGGTGCCGAGCCCCAGCGGCATCATGCTCGACGCGTATCGCATCGTGCCGGCGGATTTCGACAGCACGCGCAAGTATCCGGTGCTCATGTACGTGTACGGCGGGCCGGCCATTCCCAGTGTGAGCGACGCATGGGGCGGCACGCGCTATCTCTGGCATCAGTCGCTGGCGCAGCAGGGCTACGTTACGATGGTGGTGGACAACCGCGGTGCGGCATGGCGCGGGCGCGACTTCCGCAAGACGACGCAGTATCGCCTGGGCCTCAAGGAGAGCGACGACCAGATCGCCGCCGCGCAGTGGATCGGCCGGCAGTCCTGGGGCGACGCACGCCGCATCGGCATCTGGGGCTGGAGCTACGGCGGCTATCTCAGCAGTCTCTCGGCGGCCCGCGGCGGTGACGTGTTCCGCACGGCGCTCGTGGTGGCGCCGGTGACCGATTGGCGCCTCTACGACAGCATCTACACCGAGCGCTACATGTGGACGCCGCAGATGAATCCCGAGGGATATCGCGGCAGCAGCTCACAGGCATTCGCGAAGGGCCTCACCGCGCGCACGCTGCTGGTGCACGGTACGGGCGACGACAATGTCCACCCGCAGAACACCATCCAGCTCGCCAACGCGCTGGAGGCTGCAGGGAAGCCCTTCTACATGCTGCTCTATCCCAACCGCACGCATTCCATCTCCGGCGGCAACACCTCGCTGCACCTGTATCAGTCGTTCACGCGCTTCATTACGGAGAATCTGTGAGCATGAACTCCTCTTGGCTGCTCCGAGTAACGCTGATCGGACTGGCACTCTCGGCGGGTTGCCGGCGCACCCCGCTGATGTCTCCCGCGCCGACCGCCGGTCCACTCACGCGCGCCGAACGCTCCGGCTACACCGAGACGTCGTCGTACAAGGATGTGCTGGCCTTCCTCGACTCGCTGCGCGGCACCGGCGCGCCGCTCTCGTTCGGCACCATGCATCAGACGAACGAAATGCGCGACCTCAAGTACGTCATCGCCTCGCGTCCGGTCGTGAACACACCGAGTGAGGCCGCGGCCACGGGCAAGCCTGTGGTCTACGTGCAGGCGAACATCCACGCCGGCGAAGTAGAGGGCAAGGAAGCGCTGCTCGCGCTGCTGCGTGACCTGTCGCGCGCTCCGGCGCCCAACGTGCTGGACTCCATCGTGCTCATCGCGGTCCCGATCTACAATGCCGATGGCAATGAGCGCTGGGCGTCGCAGGAGACCCAGCGCAGCGAACAGAATGGCCCCGCGCGCGTGGGCCAGCGCCCCAACGCGCAGAACCTGGATCTCAACCGCGATTACATCAAGGCCGAGGCGCCGGAGACCCAGGCGTCGCTCGAGATGTTCTCGGCGTGGGATCCGGCGGTGTTCGTCGACCTGCATACAACCGACGGCAGCTATCACGGCTACGCGCTCACCTACTCCCCCTCACTGCACCCCAGCGCCCCACTCGGTGATTACTCGCGGGTGATGCTCGCCGAGCTGCGGCGACGGGTGCGGGAGCGCGACGGGTTCGAGACCTTCGACTACGGCAACTTCTACGACGGTGGCCGCGAGGTGAGCACGGACAGCGTGCACAGCGGCTGGTACACGTACGATTCTCATCCGCGCTTCGGCACCAACTACATGGGGCTGCGCGGCCGGGTGAGCGTGTTGAGCGAGGCCTTCTCGCACGATCCCTTCGAGCGCCGCGTGAAGAGCACGTACGCATTCGTTCGCGAACTGCTTTCGCTCACGGCCGAGCGGGCGGCGGAACTTCGTGCACTCGAGGCGCGTGCCGACGCCGAGATCGTGAGTGGTGCTCGGCCAATGATCGCCCTGCGCTCGGCGTTACCGGCCACGGCGCCGAGTGTGCCCGTGCGCTACGAGATCCTGGAGCGCACCGGGGATTCCACGCGCACGCAGGCCGGAGTGCCGCGCGGGCTGCGCCGTACCGGTCGGATTGTCACGCGCTCCATGCCCGTCTTCGATCGGTTCGTTCCTGCGCTCTCGGTCACGATTCCAGATGCGTACTGGTTCACGGACTCGTCCGTCGCCCGGCGGCTTCAGCTTCATGGTGTGCGCGTGGACTCCGTGGGCACAACGCGGGCGGCTCGCGTCCAGCGATTCGTGGTGGATTCGGTGGTGAAAGCTCCGCGGCCCTTTCAGGGGCACAACGAGGTGCGGCTCACCGGACTGTGGAGCGACGCCGGTGCCATGCCAGCCGGCGGCTATCTGGTGAGTACGCACCAGCGGCTCGGGCGGGTGGCGGCGTACCTTCTGGAGCCCGAGTCGGACGACAGCTTCGCCACGTGGAACGCCTTCGACAGCGTCATCGCCCCCGGGCGTCCGTATCCGGTACTGCGAGTCTGGACTCCCTGACCCGCGTAGGGGGCGGCGTTACATTCAACGATTGCGTTCGGCCGCCCGCCGACCGGGCGCATGCCGCCCAGATCGCCCGCCGATTGCCTGACGTCGTACCGAGGATTCATGCTGCGTAACGCTCTCCTGTACCTCTCGAATCAGCCGCAGGTGTTCAAGTTCGTTCGCAACAACCGCTTCGCGAAGCACTTCGCCAGCCGGTTCGTGGCGGGTGAGACAGTGGAGCAGGCGCTCGCCGCCGTTCGCGAGCTGAATGCCAAGGGCATCACGGCTTCGCTGGACCTGCTCGGCGAGAGTGTGTACACGGAAGCCGAGGCCCGTCGGGCGCGCGACGAGTATCTCAAGATCCTGGACAAGATCGATGCGGCGAAGGTAAACGCGAATGTCAGCGTGAAGCTCACCGCCATGGGGCTCGACATCGATCATGAGCTCTGCATCGGGATCATGCAGGACATCCTGGCCCGCGCACAGCAGTACGGCACCTTCGTGCGGCTGGACATGGAATCGAGCGACTACACGGAGGTCACGCTGCGGCTGTTCGAGGACCGCCTGCAGCCGCAGTACAAGGAGAATGTTGGCGTCGTATTGCAGAGCTATCTGTACCGCAGCTTCGCCGACGTGGAGCACATGAACGCGCTCAAGGCGCGTGTGCGCATCTGCAAGGGCGCCTACAAGGAACCCGCCTCGGTGGCGTATCCCGAGAAGAAGGATGTGGACGCCAACTACATCAAATGCATGCGGGAGCTGATGCTCAACGGCAATTATCCTGGCATTGCGACGCACGATCCCGCGATGATCAACGAGGCGAAGCGCTGGGCGAAGGAGCAGGGGATCGCCAACGATCGCTTCGAGTTCCAGATGCTCTACGGCATCCGGCGCGACCTGCAGGAATCGCTCGTGAAGGAAGGCTATCGCATGCGCTGCTACGTGCCTTTTGGCACTCAGTGGTATCCTTATCTCATGCGTCGCCTGGCGGAACGCCCCGCGAACATGGCGTTCATCACGGGCAGCGTGCTGCGAGAAGCGCTTCCGGGGAAGCGGTAACTGGTCCGCATGGCCGGTCAGCACATTCCCGCCGATCACGCGCGGGGTGACGCCAACACCATCGGCGGATACGCCGCCGTGCACGGGCGTCCAGCAGCTTTCGAGGGGAGCGACGGCGTCTCCTACAGCGTGGCCATCGAGACCGCCGCCACCGGTAATCCCGATGCGCCGCACGGTGCGTATCTGCTGTTCGTGCAATGGGCGCGCATGGGGGCGTCGTCGCCGAGTGGGCATCTGGAGACGGAGTTTCTGGTGGAGTCGGATAGTGTGGACGACGCCAGTGCCATCGTGGGCGAGTACTCGCTCGCGCAGGTGCGTGAACTGCTGCACTCGCTGATCGCCGCCCGCGATGGCGGTGCGCCAACGCGTCGCTGGTGGGATGTGATGAAGGACGAGGGCGACGCATGAGCGAAGGTGTTGTACTCAGCGGCACCGGTGGCATCTGGCGCGTGCAGCGCGACGGCGGAGAGGTGGTGGAGGCGTCGATGCGTGGGCGTATCAAGAAGTCAAACGCCGGGCGTCGCGCTGATGGGTCGCTGCGTCGCGATACCATTGCGTCGGCTGCGGAGACGCTGAAGCTCGCGGTGGGCGATCGGGTGGTGATCGACGAGGGCGGTGAGGGCGACGCCTTCACCATCGCGGAGATCCTGCCGCGGCGCAGCCAGCTTGCGCGTCGCGCGCCTGGCGGTGGTCAGGGTGAGCGCATCGTGGCTGCCAACGTCGATCAGGTGGTGGTGGTGTTCGCCGCGGCCAATCCCGAGCCCCATCCGCGGATGCTCGACCGGTTCCTGGTTATCGCGGAGGCCAATGAGCTTGCGGCGCGCATCGTGATCAACAAGGTGGAGCTCGTGGGCATCGATGCGGCGCGCGAGCGCTGGGACATCTACGAGAAGGCCGGATATCCCGTGCACTACACCAGCGTAAAGGCTCACGAGGGATTTGCGGCGCTGCACGACGCGCTCGCTGGTGTGGTGAGCGTGCTCACCGGACCCTCCGGCGTGGGCAAGTCGTCGCTGCTCAACTCCATGTTCCCCGGCCTCGACCTGCGCGTGGGCGAAATCAGCGAGAGTGTGAACAAGGGGCGGCACACCACCGTTGGAGGGTATCTGCATCCTCTGCCCGGCGCGGAGGGCGGGTACGTTGCGGATACACCCGGGCTGCGCGAGGTGGGGATGTGGGCGTTGGCTCCCACCGAGCTCGATCGCTGCTTTCCCGAGATGCGTCCGCATCTGGACGAATGCCGGTATGGCGACTGCACGCATCGCGTGGAGCCCGAGTGCGGTGTGCGCGAGGCGGTGAAGCGTGGTGAGGTGAGCGAGGCGCGCTAC
>JBBSVF010000046.1:0-15503 GCA_038233745.1 Gemmatimonadales bacterium | reverse complement strand
TGGTCGGCACCGTGCTCGGCCTCGCGGTCGGCGCGGTCCTCGGCGGCCGCGCACTGGCGCGCGAGCTCACGGGCTTCGCGGGCGACGCACGCGGTGCGCGGCTCGACCGGCGCACCGCGGTTCGCCGTCTGGCATTCGCTCTGGGTGCGGTCGTGTTGGGTATGGCAATCGGGGCGATCCAGTATTTGCCAGTCCGCGAGTACGTCTCGTGGTCACCGCGGGCGGGGGGCAGGGACTACGCGTACGCCACATCGTACTCCTTCCCGCTCGTCGAGCTGTTCAATCTGTATCTGCCGCAGTACACCGGCATGCTGGACAACTATTGGGGTCCCAACGGCATCCACTTGCACAGCGAGTACCTGGGCGCCTCCGTGCTGGTGCTGGCATCGCTGGCCTTTGGTGGCGACGCCGACCGGCGGTTTCGCCGCTTCTGGATCGGGACTGGTTTCGTGGCCCTCCTCTGGATGCTCGGCGGAAGTACCCCGTTCTTCAGGATCGTGTACGAGCTGGTGCCGGGCACCAAATTCTTCCGGGCGCCGAGCACGATCATCTACGTGTTCGCGCTGGCCGTGGCCGTGATGGCCTCGCTCGGCACCGAGAAGCTCATGCGCGGTGCAGTGCACCGTAAGCTGCTCTACGCCTGGGCGGGAATCGGTGCAGCGCTCGCTCTCCTCGCCCTTGGCGGCGTGTTGTCGAGCCTTGCCGAGGGGAGTGCGCGGGCGGTGGGAGAGCAGATGGCGCTGGCGCAGGGCTATCCAGCGGACGTGCTCCCGCAGGCCGCAGCGCAATGGGGCGAGCGGGCCGCCGGGAATGCGGGGGCGCTAGTGGCGGGCGCGTGGCGAAGCTTCCTGTTCCTGGCGCTCGCCGTGGGCGTTGCACTGGCAGCCGCACGCGGTCTGGCAACGCGCACGCAGCTCACGATTGCCCTGGTACTGGTGGTGGGACTCGATCTCTGGAGCGTTGCGCGCCACTACTGGCTCTTCTCGGCGCCCGCGGCTTCGCTATACGCCAGTGATCCCGCCATCGAGTATCTGAAGGCGCAACCGCAGCCGGGACGCGTGCTTGTGAAGGCCCTGGGCGACTCGGGGCTGGCGCAGTCAGACCCGTACTTCGGTGGCGACTCCAACGGCCGGGGAACGGGACTGATGGTGCACGGAATCCGGTCCGTCGCCGGATATCACGGCAACGAATTGGGACGCTACGATCAGCTCGTGTCGCTCCCGCTTCAGGGCAATGGGCAGGTGGCGCTGCTGCCCACCTTCTGGCGTCACGAGAACGTGCGTTACCTCTACACGAACGCCGCGGTGACCGACACCGGCCTCGTGAAGCTCGTCGGGCCCGTCCGCAACTCCGCGGGATCCACCGTCTATCTGTATCGTCTCCCGGGGGAGAATCCATACGCCTGGGTGGCCACCGCGAGCGCGAAAGCAGCCGACCAGGACGCGTTGCGCGCCGTGCTCGATCCCCGCTTCGATGCCACGCGGCTTGCGGTGTTCGACACCGGCGCCGCCTCGCCGGCTGGTGCGGCGGACGCGGGATCAGTGGCGGGGTCCACCATCACCGCGTCAGCGAGCGACGTGGGACCGGGCCGCGCCACCCTGCAGCTCTCGGCGCCAGCGAGCGCAGGCGCCGTGCTGATGGTGAGCGAGAACTTCTTTCCCGGCTGGTCGGCCACGGTGGATGGCCGAGCGCAGCCGGTCTATCGTGCTGACTTCAACCTGATCGGTGTGCCCCTGCCTGCGGGAGCACGCACGATCCGGCTGGAGTTCCGTGATGCCGCGATCGCGACGGGCAAGACCGTCACGATTCTGGCGCTGCTCCTGGCGTTCGGACTGGTGGGGGCGGGCGTCTTCGCAGACCGGAGGTCCGCCGTTGTCTGAGCGCGCGCTGGTGATCGTCCCCACGTACAACGAGCGGGAGAATATCGAGCGGCTCATCGAGCGGACGCTGGCGCAGGATCCGCGAATCGACATGCTCGTGGTGGATGACGGCTCGCCAGACGGCACAGGGGAGCTCGTCCAGCAGCTCGTGGCCGCCGAGCCTCGGGTGCACCTGCTGTCGAGAGCAACGAAGCTGGGGTTGGGCACCGCATACATCGCCGGATTCCGCTGGGCGCTGGAACATGATTACGACTACGTGCTGGAGATGGACGCCGATTTCTCGCACGATCCCAATCATCTGCCCGAGTTCCTGAGCGCTGTCGAACACGCCGATCTGGTGCTGGGATCCCGCTATCAGCAGGGACGGGTCACCGTGGTGAACTGGCCCATGCGTCGCCTGCTGCTCAGCTACTGTGCGAACATCTACGCACGGGCGGTTACCGGGCTCCCCGTCTGGGATGCCACCGGAGGCTTCAAGTGCTTCCGCCGCAGCGTCCTGGAGGCGATCGACCTGAGCCGGGTGCGCTCGAACGGGTACGCGTTCCAGATCGAGATGAGCTTCCGGGCCTGGAAGCAGAATTTCCGGCTCGCCGAGATTCCCATCGTCTTCGTCGATCGAACCGAGGGAACCAGCAAGATGTCGAACCGCATCGTGCGGGAGGCCGTGTGGATGGTGTGGCGACTTCGCTGGTGGTCGCTCTCCGGTTCGCTGTAGCGCGGCGGCGGAGATGAGTCTCGCCGGTCAGGCCTTCACCAAGATGAGCGGGTCCGGGAACGATTTCATCTTCCTCGACGCCACGGAGATCGACCTGCTCCCGATGTTGCCACCGGCCGTCGTCACGGCCCTGTGCGCCCGGGGGACCGGTGTGGGTGCGGATGGGATCGTGACCATCCAGCGATCCGTCCACGCCGATTATCAGATGGTCTACCTGAACAGCGACGGGAGCCGAGCGGATCTGTGTGGCAATGCCACGCTGTGTTCCGTGAGGATGGCGGAGCGCCTGGGCCTGGTGGGTGAGGGTGAGGTTCGCGTGGAGACGGATTCCGGAGTGCTGGAAGCCAGGCTGCTCAAGGGTGTGGCTGAGGTGGAGCTTCCGGTCGTGTCGGATCTCCGGAAGGATATGCCATTCCGGCGTGAACGCGATGAGCGCTGGATTGGATTCGCGCTCACCGGAGTGCCTCACCTGGTGGTGCGGGTCGAGGATGTGGCGACGGTGGATGTGACGGGACGCGGGCGTCCGTTGCGTCGGGATCCATCGCTGCCGTATGGTGCGAATGTGAACTTCGTGTCGCCCAGCACGGATGGCTCTGCGGGGTGGATGATCCGGACGTATGAGCGGGGTGTGGAGGCGGAGACACTGGCGTGCGGTACCGGTTCGGTCTCGTCGGCGATTCTGCTGCATGAGCATGGAGAGGTAGCCGCGACGGTGAGCCTGCGGACCCGGTCGGGGCGCGAGCATCGAGTGGGCCTGCGGCGGGTAGCGGAGGGGTGGGTGCCGTCGCTCTCGGGGGACGCCCGATTCGTGTTCGAGGGCGTGATCGGAGAAGGTGGTGGATTCTGAACCATCCGGGCGGGGGTGGCAGAAGTGCGCTCGGCCATCGAGGGTAGAACCCGGTCATCCTGTGAGCGCAGCGAAGGATCTGGAGGGGAGTTGCAGGCCCTTCGCTTCGCTCAGGGCGACGGGTGGCGCACAGCGAAGGATCCTGAGGAGGGGAGTTGCTGGCTCGTCGCTGAGCGCAGGCGATGGGCGGCGCCCAGGTCCCACAGTGCGATGCGCGCCCGAGATTATGGTTGAGGTAACGACTCTTATAACATTGTATTGCATAGGTTTACACAAGCAGCACTGGTCCGGCAAGATCTTCTTCTCCACATTTCTCCACAGGCTTTGGTTTACATAATACATCTTATACGAACTAGAGATAACGATAGTGTCGCTTGACTGTGCAGATGCTGATCAGATTCCCCATTGGCGCCTTCTCGCTTCAGAAGTCGCTCAGATCCGTCTACGGCAGCACGGCGAGCTCATCGATCGTCAGCCCCGATGCTGGAACACCATCTCGATCTGCCGCAGCGCCGGCTCGCACCCAGCTCGTACCCCAGCAATGCTGACGCTCACGAATCAGCGAATCGGCGCGGTGCGACCGGAGCCATAGGCCGCCCAGGTTCCCGGTACGAAAAAGGACGCCGGCACAATGCCGACGCCCTCCGCCATTCGATCCGCTCACCGACTCACCGGCTCACCGCCTCCATGGCCGGCGAGGCGGAATCACCCGCCGTAGATCAGCTCACCCAGCCGAACCTTCGCTTCAAGCACCACTGCCTGGTTCTCGGACGTCGAAAGCCCCTCCCACATTCCCTTGGCCTCGGAGGTCTTTCCCGCCGCCTGGAAGGCGCGCGCAGCCTTCGTGCGATAGAACTCCTTCTCGTTGGTCAGGTCTGTCAGATCGGCAGCACGAACATATTCGGCTGCGGCTTCCGCCAGCTTGTCCTGCTGTGACAACGCGTCGCCCAGCAGCGAGCGAACAGCCGGCGCATTGTGGGCATCCACCTTGTCGGCCAGTTCACGAAGCGTCGTGGCGGCTCCCACATAGTCCCCCTTCTCCAGCTTGAGCGACGCGAGGAGCATTCCCGCCTCCGCGCCCGCGGGCTTGCTGGCGTACTGGTTCATCACCTTCTGCAGATCCGTTTCCGCGAGTGCCGGATTGCCCGTGCGCAACGATTGCTTGGCACCCATCAACTGCCGATCGGAGTTCATCGTGGCATTGAGCGCCGTGCGCTGCACGAACCACGCGACCAGCAATGCTGCGACCACCACGATGGCGCCGACGGCCACCCAGCGGGAGTTCACATGGAACCAGTCCATGAAGCTCTCGGCCTTGCCCTCGGTGGGGGTGGGTGGGTGCGTCTCGGAAAGCGGGGTGGTCATCGGAGAAGGCTGGTGGAGGAAAACGCGGCGATGCACGGAATACGGCGAGCTTATGCGGCCGCACGATGTTCAAATATAGCGGAAACGTTCGGTCGACCGGACCACTTCGATTGAGGTGTTCGCAACGTCGAGTCGCGCCGAGTGTCGCACGCAATGCCGTCGCTGCCCCGTCGTCGAACGAACAGTGCCCTCGGGGCGACTCGAACGCCCGGCCAACGGTTTAGGAAACCGCTGCTCTATCCACCTGAGCTACGAGGGCTGGGGTCCTGACCCTGCAACGCGAGTTCCGCCGTCGAAATCAAGGCAGTTCGCCCCACAGCACAACAAGTTACCGAAGCAGCGTCATCACACCAGCCCACCGGATCACTCAGCACGCGTGCACGATCGACACACGAGTCTACCGGATGATGACGAACGGGTACGCGAGCGGTCGCTCGGGCTCACCGCCGAGATCGTGAACCTGCTCGACGGTGGCGCCCGTGGGGCCCACGGCGACCGCGGTGCGGAGCCGCTCGAGGAACTCCTCCGTTCCACCCGCGGCCACTTCCACCTCGCCGGTGGACAGGTTGCGCACCCAGCCGCTCAGCCCCAGCCGGCGCGCCTCCTCCCTCACGAACCAGCGAAACCCCACCCCCTGCACCTTGCCGATCACCCGCACATGCAGCCCCAGCATCTATTCCTTCTCCCAGCCGTGGGTGCCCACCAGCGGAACGAAGCGAACAGGCGCAATGTCGGTGACGTCCACGTTGTCGCCTGTTTTCCTCACCAGCTTGAGAACCTGCTCACCCAGGGGTCCCACGGGCACGAGCAGGCGTCCTCCCTCGGCGAGTTGCTCGACCAGCGGCTGCGGAACGGACGGTCCGCCCGCGCTCACCAGGATGGCGTCGTAGGGAGAATACTCGCGCCAGCCTACCGTGCCGTCACCCAGGAGCATCGACACGTTGCTGCAGCCAGCCCGCTGGATATTCTCGCGCGCCAGCGTGTAGAGTGCCGGAATGCGCTCGATGGTGAACACCTGCGGGACGAGGTGGGAGAGGAGCACCGTCTGATACCCTGAGCCGGTGCCCACTTCCAGGACTTTCTCGGTGCCCTTGAGTGCCAGCAGTTCCAGGTACCGCGCATGAATGGAGGGCTGCGAGATCGTCTGCCCGCTGCCGATGGGGAGCGAGGAGTCTTCGTACGCGCGATGACGCACGCCCGTGGGCACGAACGCGTGACGGGCCGTCATGTCGAACGCGCGAAGCACCGCGAGGTCGCGGATGCCCTTCTCGCGCAGCGTCTCCACGAGCCGGCGCCGCGCGCCGGTCATCTGGCCGTCTACAGCTCCCGCCACCACGTCTCCGGCGTCTGCAGCATCGAGTGATTGGTGAGGTCCAGGTGAAGCGGTGTGATGGAGATGTACCCATCCTGGACGGCCCGGAAGTCCGAGTCGGGTTCGCCACTCCAGGTAATGTCTCCGCCGCCGATCCAGAAGATGTCACGATTCCACGGATCGCGCATCGGGCGGAGTGAACCGGAATACACGCGGCTCCCGAGTCGGGTGAGGCGAGCGCCCTTCACGCCATCCGCAGGCACCGGCGGCAGATTCACGTTCAGCAGCGTGTGCGCGGGGAAGCTGTCGAGCGACGTGAGGTGCTTGAGGAGCGGCGTGAGCACCGTGACCTGTTGCTCGAGGTGCGTGAGATCGGACCGCATGTCGCCCCCCGCGAAGGAGAAGGCGATGCTGGGGATCCCGAGTGCCAGTCCCTCCATGGCCGCGGCGACCGTTCCCGAGTAGAGCACATCCTCGCCCATGTTCTGACCATGGTTGATGCCGCTCAGCACGAAGTCGGGACGTGTGGGCAACAACGCCTCGACCGCCAGCATCACGCAGTCCGTCGGCGTGCCGTCGATCTGCCACCGGTTCTCTCCGCGCTGTACCGGACGCAGCGGATGATGCAGCGTGAGCGAATGACTCGTGGCACTCTGCTCCCGATCAGGTGCAACCACACTCACCTCACCCAGCGGCGATGCCGCCTGGATCAGGCACTCGAGACCGTGTGCGAGGATGCCGTCGTCGTTCGTAATGAGAAAGTGCATCAGGTGTTGGATGTCATGAGGAGCGCTCGTCTGCCGATTCGAGAGAGCGAATGAGGTCCCGCAGATCGCTCTCGAGGGACTCGAGGGTCTGGACGGTAAGGGCCGCCCGCGCGGCGGTGCGCAGTTCCCCGCCCTTTCGATGCTCGTCCACTTTCTGGCGCGCACCCTCGATGGTGTACTTCTCCGTGTAGAGCAGGTGCTTCACAAGCAGGATCAGTTCGATCTCGCGCCGCTGATACACGCGATTGCCGGAGCGGTTCTTTGCCGGGCTGAGAAAGCGGAACTGGCTCTCCCAGTACCTCAGCACGTGCGGCTTGAGATCGGTGAGCTCGCAGACCTCCCCGATGCTGAAGAACTCCTGGATGGGATCCGCTGCGCTCATGCGTCGCGCTCCGCGCGCAGTTCGCGCTGCATGAGCTCGCGCAGCGCCAGCTCGGCTGGATGGCCATTGAACAGGATTCGCTGCACGGCAGAGACGATCGGCATCTCCACGTCTTCGCGCGCGGCGAGCGCATGCGCGCTTCGCGTGGTGGCCACTCCCTCGGCCACCGTGTCCTTCCCGGCGAGTGCCTCCGCGAGCGTGGCACCGCGGCCGACAGCCTCACCCACCGCACGATTGCGACTGAGTGACCCTGTGCACGTGAGGACCAGGTCGCCCATGCCGGCCAGCCCCGCGAAGGTGGAGGCATGCGCGCCGAGTGCCACACCGAGTCGCGTCATCTCTGCCAGACCCCGGGTAATGAGCGCGGCCCGCGCGTTGAAGCCAAGCCCGGCGCCTTCCGCAATGCCGGTGGCCACCGCCATCACATTCTTGAGCGCTCCTCCCACCTCCACGCCGATCACGTCATCGTGCGTGTACACGCGGAAATGCGAGTTGCTGAACGCGCCCTGCACGGCGGCAGCCGCCGCGGGATCGAGGGCCGCGGCGACGATGGCCGTGGGTTGCTCCCGGGCGACTTCCGCAGCGAAACTGGGACCCGAGAGCGCCACCACGCGAGCGCCCGGAAGGCACGCGGAGGCGACGTCGCTCATGAGGGCGAGTGATTCGTGCTCGATGCCCTTGCTGGCCACACTCACCACCGTGCCCACTGCGATGCTGGCATGCGCGTCTGCCAGCACGGAGCGGAGATGCTGCGATGGCACGGTGACGGTGATCTGCCCGGCGTCCCGCAGCGCGTCGTCGAGCGAGCCGGTGGCGCGCAGCGACGGGCCGAGGGAAACGCCGGGCAGGAATCGCCCGTTCTCGTGCGTGTCATTGATGGCGGCAACCACGTCGGGTTCCAGCGCCCAGAGCACCACCTCATGACCATTGCGCGCGAGGATCCAGGCGAGCGCGGTTCCCCACGCTCCACCGCCGACCACGGCGTGTCTGCTCACGCCCGCCCTCGGCGGCCGAAGCGGTGCTCCTCGCCGCGACGCAGCCGACCGATGTTGGCGCGGTGCGTGAAGAAGACAAACGCCGCGACGATGGCGCTCATGAGGAAGAGCGGCGAGGTGGCGCCCAGCGTAATGAGCAGTGCCGTTGGCAGTACCACGGCGCTGAGCAGGCTGCCGAGCGAAACGTATCCGCTCACGAGCACCACTCCCACGAAAACCGCGAAGGTGATCGCCATGGGAATGGGCGCGAGCGCGAAGAACACGCCCGCCGCAGTCGCCACTCCCTTCCCTCCCTTGCTGAAGCGCAGGAAGAGCGGTCGCACATGGCCGGCGATGGCGGCAACGCCGCACGCGATCGCCCAGATCACCGGATCCCTGACACTGTCGATGCGCGGCGGCAACAGCAGGACGGGGAGCGCTCCCTTCAGCGCATCGGCCAGAAACACCGCCAGGCCGATCTTCCAGCCGAGCACCCGGAATACGTTGGTTGCCCCGAGGTTGCCGGACCCCTGCTTCCGCAAATCCACGCCGAAGGCCCGGCCTGCGATGTGCGCGAAGGGGATGGAGCCGGCCACGTACGAGAGCGCAATCGCGAGAGCCGGATACACCTCAGGCCGCCGAGCCGCCGCTCTTGCGCCGCAACAGGATGCGGAGTGGGTTGCCGGTGAAGGGCCATGACTCCCGGAAGCCGTTGTGGAGGAAGCGCACATAGTGCTCCTCCACGAGATCCGGGTGATTCCCGAAGACGGCAATCGTGGGGGGTGCGACGCTCACTTGCGTCGCATAGTTCAGCTTCACCTCACGACCGGCTGCCTGTGACGGCTGACGGCGCGCGAGCAGCTCGGCCAGACGCTCGTTCACCTGCGAGGTGGTCACCCGCTTGCGCGACTCCTCGTCCACGAGCTGGATGACCTCCAGAATCTTGCTGACGCGCTGTCCTGTGAGGGCCGATGTAAACAGGAAGGGGACGTGCTTCAGGAAGGGAGCCTTTTCGTGGGCCGTCTTCTCGAACTTGTGTGTGGCCTTGTCGTCCTTTTCCACGAGGTCCCACTTGTTCACGACCATAATCAGTCCGCGCCCCGCCTCCCAGGCCATGTTCGCGATCGAGAGATCCTGGTTGTGGATCTCGCCTTCGGTGGCGTCGATCAGCAACACGCAGAGGTTGGCGCGCTCGATAGCGCGGCGTGCACGTAGCGACGAATAGAACTCGATTCCATCGTCGATCTTGGATTGGCGGCGAAGTCCGGCCGTGTCGACGAAGATGAGCTTGCGCCCGTGATAGGTCATCGGGGTGTCGATGGCATCGCGCGTGGTGCCCGCGATGTCGCTCACCACCAGTCGCGTCTCCCCGAGCAGGCGGTTCACGAACGACGACTTGCCGACATTCGGCCGGCCGACGACAGCGATGCGAAGCGCCTCCTCATCCTCCGGAACGGATTCCGGGAGCTTCTCCACCACGAGATCGAGCAGATCGCCGGAGTTCTTGCCATTCTGCGCCGAGACCGGGAAGGGTTCCCCTGCCCCGAGTCGATAGAACTCGTAGAAGTCAGTGCTGCTCGGATCATCCACCTTGTTGGCCACGAGCAGCCAGGGCTTTCCGGAGTTGCGCAGCATGTCGGCCACCTTGCTGTCGCTCGGATGCAGCCCCTGCTTGGCATCCACGATGAAGAGAAACAGATCCGCTTCCTCCACTGCGATCTTCACCTGCTGGCGGATTTCCAGGTCCATCGGCGCATTGGGATCGTCGGAGAGACCGCCCGTGTCCACGAGCCAGAAGCCCCGCCCATTCCACTCGGCGCGGGAGAAATGGCGATCACGCGTGGTGCCCGCCTCCTCGGAGACGATGGCGTCGTCATCCCCGATGATGCGGTTGAAGAGCTTGGACTTGCCGACATTCGGGCGTCCGATGATTGCGACGACAGGGACACTCATGCGGCGCGCCGGCCAGTGAGGGAGGGTTCGCCTTCCAGCGAGAGCACGTCGATGAAATCGTACGAGGGATACACGGGCATGGGGAGCGATTCACGGAGCGTCACGAAACGCTCCTCGTCGAGAAAGAGACCGTCGTCGTTGATTGTCTCGGCAGGAATGAGCGCGAGGTCGAGGTCATGACGGTCGGCGAGCGCGCGTCGAATATCGGCGCCCACGAGCAGGCCAGCGGTAGTAGTGGTGGGGCCGAAGAGCGAGTTTTCGACCGGTATCAGGCTGAAGATCGCTCCGGTCTGAAGACTGAGCGCGTCCAGCAGTTCAGGCATGAGCGGTGCCATGCTCGTGCCGGTCACCACGCCGATGCGACGACCCTCCAGGCGTGGCAGACGTTCGATTCCCTCGCGGACGCGCAGGCGCAGCGCGGTCACGGCACCCACGCCATTCTCGATCTGCGAGAAGTCGCCGTAGTGCTCGGCCTCCGGCAGCGGGCGCTCGGAGAGCAGATAGAGTTCGTCGGAGCCATAGACCCAGCGATCACCCCGTTCGGCGAGGGCCCGGGCCTCCCAGCGGTGCACCGCGTCCAGAATGCGCGAGGCATTCCCGGCATCCATCGGTCGCCCGTTGTAGAGATGCGAGAACTGGGTGACGCCCACCGGGACCAGTGCCACGCTGAGCATCGCGTCACCGAGGTTCCAGAGATCGGTGAGCGACTGCTCCAGGATGTCGGCGTCGTTGAGGCCCGGCACGATCACCATCTGTCCGTGGAACTGAACGCCCCCCTCGGCCAGCCTGGTGAGCTGGTCGACGATATTGGGGACGCGGGGATTGTTGAGGAGCTTTTTCCGGGCTTCCCAAGGGGTGGCGTGCACGGAGACGTAGAGAGGGGAGAGCCGGTACTCCAGAATGCGCTGGATGTCCCGCTCCTTCACATTCGAGAGCGTCGCGAAGTTGCCGTACGCGAAGGACAGCCGGTAGTCGTCGTCCCGGACGTAGAGCGGCTTCCGAAGGCCCTTGGGCAGTCCCTCGATGAAACAGAACTCGCAGCGGTTGGCGCAACGGCGGATCGTGGGCGGCTCGAGTTCCACGCCGAGTGCCTCGCCCTCGGGACGCTCGACTTCGTAGACCACCGGTTCGCCGTCGGGCTGGCGGGCTTCGATGACGAGTTCGTCGTCAGCCGTGAGGAACTCCCAATCGAGAAAATCGGCAAGCTCGCGCCCGTTCACGGTGAGAAGCTCCGTGCCCGCTTCCACGCCCATTTCGTCGAAGATCGTTCCGGGAAGCACCCGGCTCACGCGTACCATACACCGTCCCGTACCCGGCTCCAGGCTGATGCACGTGCCGCTCGCCGGTCTGAAAAAGATGAGAGCCCGACGCAGGTCGGGCCTCATGCAACATAAGAGCTATAGAGACGGAAGTCAATCATTCACTGGCACTTCCGCGATTCCGTCGACGGCGCTTCGAGCGATCGTCCAGAGCAAGACGGGGAGCGTCAACTGATGCTCCCCGTCTGGCCCCGCTCACGACTTTCAGCTGCCGACGGTGTAGCGGTAGGCTATGATGCCGGCTCCCGTGATCGTGGTGGTGAACCGTGCAGTCTTGCCGGGGGTGAGCGCCTCGGTCGTGACGGTGCTCGTGCCCACCACTGCGCCGTTCTTGTCCAGGGCCTCGAAGACCAGCGTGGCTGTCTTGGGCACGTACGTCTTCTTCGGCGCCGTCTTCCCGCGTGGCACGCTCGCGGCTGTTATGGCGTCGGCCTTGTCGCGCCGATCCAGGATGATCCCGGCAAGGGTGGCCTGTTGCTCGTTGGGACTGAACTCCGAGAAGGTGACTTCCACCTGCAGTTTGTTGCCGCGATTGAACCACTGGAGGGTGGAATCGTTGTACGCTGCAACGACAGTCGTCGGCCGCTTGGCCTCCTTGGCGGCCTTGGCCATCGCGAGGTACGCACGCGCCCCGAAGTTGAAGTTCTCGGGATTGCCGGGGTCGATGGCGACCAGCCGAGTGACGATGGGCATCACGTTCCCCATCTCGTCATTCGCCAGGTAGGAGAGCGCCAGGTTGTACAGGGCGTCGCGGCTGTAGGCGTTCTGCGCGAGCGCTCCGGCGAACAGGCGCGCGGCGTCAGCGGCACGGTTGGCCCGGGCCACGTTGACTGCGCTGTTGAGCAGATCCTGATAGTCGTAGTCTGCGGGGGAGGCCAACAGTCCCGCGTACGACTTGATGAAGGCGGCCGTATCGCCAGCAGCCAGGAGCGCCGCCTGATACTGCTGCCGTCCAACGTTCAGGTAGTAGCCGCGCGTCCCCGGGATCGCCACGAGCTTGCCATAAGCGTCGGCGGCAAGCCGCGCCTGGACGATCTTCTCGGCACCCGAGGCGGTATTGGCCGCGTTGATGTATTGCGCGCCGATGCTCGCCAGCATGTTGCGATTCACGTCACGGAAGTTCGTGTCCTTCTCGGACACCACGAGGGCCTCCTTCCAGTACTCGAGCGCCTTCGCGTTGTTGCTCTGCTTGGCCGCCACGTTTCCCAGCACCATGTAGCCGTAGGGTGAGTGGCTGTACAGGCGATTGGCGAGCGCGGCGTAGTAGGATGCGGAGTCCAGCTTGTCGGCGTTGAACGAGTTGATGGCCCCGTTCACGATATCGAGATAGAACTTCTGACCGCCGCGGTAGTAGGTGGTATACTCCACGCACGCCGGCTTCGCCGTCTCGACCACCTTGAACAGGGAGTCGATAGTGCCGACGAGATCCATCGTGGCGCCGGGGTTGGTGGAGAAGCCGAGCTGTCCGCGTGTGGGCTGCAGCCCCACGCCCGCCTGGTTTCCGGCGAGACTCAGCGCGGATCCAAGGACGTAGGCACGCACGACGGCATCGTCATTCTTCTCGGGGGTCTCGAGCAGCTTGACCGCCGCCTTGATATTCGTCATGGCCAGCGGAGTGGTGCTGGCGTCGCGCGCCTGATTCACCATCAGCGTGGCGCGCGCGATGTTTCCCTTCGCGGCGTCGCCGACATCGCAGGTCGCCTGTGCCGCCGCGTTGAGCGAGCCTGCCGTCAACAGGGCGAATCCAGCAGTGAGTACCCTTGAACCGAACACAGCCATCGGTGATCTCCTCGAGAAGCGAACATGGGTGCTGGCCGTGACGGCCATGGCATGACTGCGATACCCCCGGGCAGTCAAACGCGTTCCGCCGCCAGGGCAAGCGTGGAAATATCGGCGGGACTTCTTCCCGTCGCCAGAGCGGCTGCGCGGACGTCCTCGTACTCGGGCTTGGTCCGCCGCGTGCCATCGGGCAGGGTGACGTGCTTGAGTTGCACCCGTTGTCCCAGCACCTCGACGGCCGACGTGGTGCGAGGAAGCGCGAGGCGGCGCACCGACGACGTTCGCACGCCGATGGAGGTCGAGCGAGCGAGGAGCAACTGCCGCAGCATCGGCGCGTCCGCCACGCTCGCGAGCACTTCGATTCGCACGCCGGGACGACCCTTCTTCATGAGGGTGGGAATGAGCACGACGTCCAGTGCTCCTGCCGCCCGCAGCGCATCGGCGGCATCGGCCAGGAATTCCCCGGTCATGTCGTCAATGTCCGCCGCAACACTCACCAGCTCCTCATCGGCGATCGCGGGTCGGGCGGCCTCCACCTCGGCGAGGATGATCCGCAGCGCATTCGCACGTCCGGGGAAGTCTTTTGTGCCCGCCCCAAAGCCGCTCGCAAGCGGAACCCAGACTGGCGGGAGCTCCCCTGTCGAAAGCACCTTCACGAGTGCCGCCCCGGTGGGCGTGACGAGCTCCCCTGCCCCGTCCGGACCGGGACTCACCCGGTGCCCCTCGAGCAACTTGAGGGTGGCCGGCGCGGGGACGGGGAGCAGACCGTGGGCAGCCCGCACGGTGCCGTCGCCCGTTCTGATGAGGCCGCACCGAACGTCTTCCACGCCGAGCTGCGTGAGCCCCCAGATGCTGCCAACGACATCGAGAATTGCGTCCACCGCACCCACCTCATGCAGGTGCACCTCCTCGGCGGGCATACCGTGAATCTCGCCCTCGGCCTCTGCGATGGCCATGAAGGCTGCGTCAGACTGCGCCTTCACGCGCGGCGGAGCGTCGGTGGCGGCCACCAGCGAACGAATCTCGCCGATGTGACGTCCGTGCGGCTGCGGGGGGATGTCGAAATCGACTTTCCAGCATACCAGTTCTCCGCGGATCACCTCCGAGATGCGCACCGTCACCTCAGGGAGACCGAGCCTGGCCGGCAGCGCACGCAGCCACTCGGGATCCAGTCCCACGCCGAGCAGCGCACCGAGTGTCATGTCACCCGCGATACCGCTGAACGGGTCGAGGAGCGCAGTCTTCATGGAGACACGGCTCTCAGCGGGACCGTGGAATGGAGAAGGAGAAACGCGTCCCTTCGCCGATGACGCTCGTGACGTCCAGGAGCCCGCCATGGGCATTCACGATGCCCTTCACGATGGAGAGTCCGAGTCCGGCGCCGGAGCGAGAGGTGGGCGTCGCCTGCCAGAAGCGATCGAACAGATGCGGAAGATGCTCAACCGCGATGCCAGCGCCGTCGTCGATCACTTCGAAGACCACATCGGCGTCGCGTGCCCGCCCGGTGAGCGTGATGCGTCCGCCCGCGGGGGTGAACTTCACGGCGTTCCCGGCGAGATTCGAGAACACCTGCTCGATGCGGCCGCGGTCTGCCTCGATCATCGCATCGTCGCCCGTCCACTCGGAGAGCAGTTCGATCTTCTTGTCCGCGGTGATGGGCTGCAACTCCTGGGCGACATCGTTCAGCAGTGCCTGGGCACTTACCGGACTCGCGGCCACTCCCAGGGTGCCCGCGTCGATTCGGGAGACGTCGAGCAGATCCTGAATGAGCGCATTGGCGCGCCGGGTGGCGCGTCGCATCACCTGCAGCTGCGGGACAATCGGGACATCCGCGCCGGGTGTTGCGAGCACGTCGAGGAGAAACGACGTGCTCATCTGGATGGTGTTGAGCGGATTGCGGAGGTCGTGCGACACGATCGCAAGCACGTCATCGCGCGCGCGCGATGCGCGTTGCGCGAGTTCGTAGAGTCGCGCATTGTCTACCGCGAGGGCGGCGCGGCGTGCGAGCTCCTCCACCAGCATGACATCGTCCGCCCCCCGCTGCGCGGAGGTGACCTGCAGCAGAAACTGGAGAACGCCAAGCACGCGCTCTCGGGCAATGAGGGGAATCACGAGCAGCGAGCGTCCGCCCATCAGCACCACGGCGCCGTCGTCGTGTGGCAGGCTGGCGAGGGCTGCGAGGTCATTCTCCGAGGGCGCCTCCACGAGCT
>JBBSVF010000045.1:0-15628 GCA_038233745.1 Gemmatimonadales bacterium | reverse complement strand
TCGCGAAACAGGCAGCGATAGCAAGGGCCGTCGCCGCCGAAGACGGACGCCTGTCCGTCGAACCGGATGACGCTCCCATACACGTTCGGGATGCCTGCGATGATGCAGGCGTCGTTCACGAGGTACCGCGTCTCGAAGTTGTCGGATCCGTCCAGCACCACATCGTAGCCCCGAATGATCTCGAGCACATTCGACGCCCGGAGCCGGGTGTGGAAGGTGGCGACATCGACGAGTGGGTTCATGTCTGCCATCCGCTCGCGAGCCGACTCCACCTTGGCGCGCCCCAACTGGCGTGTCCCATGGAGGATCTGTCGCTGGAGGTTGCTCACCTCCACCACGTCGTCATCCACGATCCCGAGGTGACCGACGCCGGCGGCTGCGAGGTACAGTGCCGCGGGTGACCCCAGTCCGCCCGCGCCGATGAGCAGTACGCGAGCGGCCTTCAACCGACGCTGTCCTTCCTCGCCCACACCGGGCAGGATGAGGTGCCGGTGATAGCGCTGCAGTTCGTCGGGAGTGAGGTGCGGCAGGTCAGGCTGCGTCATCGTGTCGGAGGGCGTGTCGCCGGAATATACGGTCGACGTCTGGCGCCGCGGCACGGGACCCGGACTACTGAATCGTCGTGCGCTTGGGTGCAGGGGCGGTGAGCTGCGTGAGCAAGACGCTGTCGAGTGGCGGCGTTCCGATCTGTGCTTCGGCCTGTTCCGGATTGATGAAGGTCGACGACGCCTGCCGTTCAACGACCCCCGCCCCCGCGAGCCGTGACAGTACCAGCGTCACCGACTCCCGGGTGGCACCAATCATTTCGCAGAGGAGACGGTGGGTGGCCTGATCGAGCTCGATGCGGCCATCGCTGCCTGCGAATTCGCCAAGCGCGCCGAGCCGTGCCAGCGAGAGCAGCAGACGCTGCTCGACGGACAGCGAGGTGAGTTCACGCAGCCGCTCGATCAGCCGCGTGCGTTCGGTCATGACCTGACCAAAGAGCGCCAGCGCATGGCCCGGCTGTTCCCGCGTGAGCGCGCGAAGGTTGGCGCTGCTCACGAAGAGCGTTTCCGTTTCGGAGAATGTCCGCGCGTCGGTCGCGTATACGGGATGCGAGGAAAACCCCTCACCGCCGAACGTCTCACCGGGCGACGCAACCCACGGAACGAAACCACGGCTTCCCCGCACGGGCGACCGCAGCACGACCAGCCCGCCCACCACCACAAAGAGGCCGTCTGCACTCCTGCCCGACTCGTAGATCTGGAATCCGGCAGGCCACACGGCGCGCGCCGCATACCTATGCAGTGCATCGCGGAGATCGTCACCCAGCCGCTTGTCGCTCATGTCGTGGTTCCTCGAGTGCCCCCGCAGCGTCGCGGATGATCCTGCGGGGGCACGCAATACATGGGCCGATCAGCGGCAGTCAGGGCGACGTGAGCAGCGCGCGCCGCGCATCGTCAATCGCCGTTGTCGCAGCAGCAAAGCGAGCGGCGAGATCCGCGAGCTCCGTCCGCGAGAGGGCCTGATCGCCTGCCCGGATGGCCTCGTTCACCGACGGAAACACCATGTTGGCATATCCGTTGTTCTCGTCGGCTACGTAGATGAGGTTGCGATACCATCGCCTGGTACGCAGCCCTGCCGGCCGCGTGAGCGCGCGTTCCACGCGCATGAGTGCGGCATTCGTCGCGATGGCGCGCGACGCGGGAATGCCGAGCGCCAGCACGGAGTCGCGCGTGGCGTTGAAGGAGACGGCCGCGTGCTCCATCCGGGCGATGGATGCGCTCAGGTCGCCCGTGCTCATCTCCCAGCGGCGCGCGCCCGCTGCGCGCTCCAGCGCAGGCAGGTATCGCTGCATCGTTCTGGCGAACTCGGCGTAGTCGTACGGCAGTACTTCGGCATTCGCGAGTCGAAGCGCCATTCCTGCCGCAATCCGAGCCGCAGCAGCGTGATAGGCGTACGTCGGATCTCCGAAGCGCGACATCCAGCTGTTGTCGTCGTACTGCGAGTGGTACACGCCGCCCGGTCCGCCGAATCCCCACTCGGCGATCGGAATGCCCAGGTGATTGTAGAAGCCGGCGAAGTCCGAGCCGCCACCCGGATCCCCCATCGCGGGTTCCACACTGTCAGCCACCGCGGCGGTGCGCCTCCATTCGGCATAGACACTTCCACGGCCACCCGGATCAGGCACCGCTCGCGCGATATCGCGTACCAGCGGGCGCAGCGAGGGCGAGCCACTCGCCCCGAACTGCACTCCAGACGCAGCCACATCCTGATTGAGATACGCCACTGCGCCGCGCATGAGGCGCAAGGAGTCATCCTCGACATATTCGGTGGAGCCCATCAGTCCCCACTCCTCGGCGTCCCATGTCGCGAAGACAATCGTGCGCCGGGGCGGACGGCCGGCCTTCACGGCAGCGGCGACGGCGCGAGCGGCCTCCAGCACACTCACCGTGCCACTCACGTTGTCCGCCGCTCCCGGTCCCCACGCATCGCGATGTCCGCCCACGATCACCATTTCGTTGGGCACCTCGCTGCCGCGAATGATGCCAAAGGTGTCGAAGATCGGCTTGGTGCCATTCGTTGCGCGATCGTCGGCCACGCGCACCCGCGCCCGCACTGCACCCGGTCCAACGTGATATCGGAAGGGAAGCCCACCCTGCCAGCCGGCCGGCACCTCACGCCCGCCGATGTCCTGCAGCAGCTCTGTCGCATTGCCGTACGAGATCGGAACCACGGGGATGTGCGGTATCGTCATCTGCTCCACCGGCATTCGCGGTGCGCCGGGGACCGCGGCATATCCGGGTGTCGCCGGATCCCCCGCGCCGTTGTAGACGCTGCCGCGCTGCACACCATTACGGTTGCGCATCGGACCGTCTGGATAGACATCGCCGCGCGCGTAACCGTCATCCTGTGGGTCACTGTAGATGAGCAACGCGGCGGCGCCATGTGCCTCTGCCTCACGGGCCTTGATGCCGCGAAAGGAGCGTCCGTACCGCGCCAGCACGATCATGCCCTTCACCGAGAGGCCGAGTGAATCCAGGCGGGCGTAGTCCTCGTTCAGTCCGTAGTTCACGTACATCACCCGGGCGGTCACGTCACCGACGCCGCTGTGTCCGTTCACCGTGGGATACTGAGGCAGCACCGACGCAGCATCTCCTGGCACGGACGGCTCCGCGAGCGCCAGCGCCTTCGGGCGTGGCGCGACACGCCACACACTCACGCTCGTGGCGTGCGGAATGAAAACGTCATAGCGGCGGACGTCGGTCTCCACCCCCATCGCCTTGAGCTCTGCGATCACGTAATCGCGCGTTCGCGCCTGCGCCGCGGTACCCGCCACGTGCGTCTCTGCAGAAAGCGCACGCGACATCCGCCGGGCGACCGCGCTGTCGGGCCGCGCAATGGCATCCTGCTCGAGCCGTCGCTCGACAGCGGCTGCCGCTGGCGAGTAGCCGGTCATGGATGCCTGTGCGTGCGCCATGGAGGCGCCGGTCGCGAGGATGATCGCCGCAGCGATGCCTGACTGGTTCATGATCTGGGGTGCTTGAGTCTGCGCGGAGTCGCGCGGTCAATCATAGTCATCCATCGCCTTCTCGATAGCACCGAGCAGACGTTTCTCGATTCCGGCATCCGGGTCCTGCGGCATACTCGCCGCGAGTGCACCGAACAGGCGCAGCATCTCGCCTTCCAGAAATCGGTCGCGATCCCGCAGGCCCAGAGCGTCGAGGGATCGCTCGGCCAGCACCCGCAGCGCATTGCGCGTGGCAGGCTGCAGCTCGGCCAGGGTCGGCGGGGAAGCGCTGGGCGGTGGCGCCGCCTGCTCCCGGCGCCGCTTCGCGATCTCCAGCAGGGCGGATACCTTGGCCAGTTCCACTACGAAGGAACCCGCCGTGTGCTCGCTGAACTCGGCCACCACGGCCTTCCGCCGAAGTTCATGCAGGGTGCGAATGGTGGCTTCGCGCACCACTGAGATGCCATCCGCGCTGTTGTTGCCGCGCCCAGAAATCACGAGCACTTCTCCGGCCTTCGCCATCTGGCGCTCTCGCAGCCAGGCATCGAGTTGGCGTACTGCCTCGGCCGCGGTGGGCAGCCGCTCCCGAAGGTTGAGTGTGCACTCCCGTCCGAACCGGACCTCGTCGAAGGCCTGCGCCAGGCCCGTCAGTCCGTTCAGGCGACGCTCGGCCATGGCGTCAGGGCCTGCGCAGCGCTGGGATCAGTGCGTTGATGAGCACGCGCCCATCGAGCGGTTCCGTGGGTGGCACACCCGCGATGCGGGCGAGCGTCGGCGCCAGGTCCACGACACGGGCGAAGGAGGCGTAGCGTCCCGGTACGATCCAGGGACCGTAGAGCACCACCGGAACGTGAGCGTCATCGTCGTACGGGGCCCCATGCTCGGCGATCGTGGCTTCGGAGGGGTAGGCGCCTTCCTGCACCGTGACCACATACTCAACCGGGGAATCCGAAGGGATCATATGGAGCCAGCGACGCGTGACGGCGTCGTGAATCGTGTCGCGTGTCGCAAGGTCGCGCACCCGATCCACACGCGCGATGCCGCGGGACGACCGCAGTTGGGTGATGAACGGGTTCAGGATTGCATCCGGGTTCACACCGGCGCGCATGAGCCGCTCCCGATCCACATATACGAGCGGTCCGTCGAGCGAGATCGCGGTGGTATCGGCGCCCGCACTGCGCAGGGACTCGCGCAGCGCGCGCACGACGGGGCGCAGATCGTAGCGCGCGGGTGGCTGGCGGCCAGCGCGCCTCGCCGCCAGCTCCGGATACGACGTGACGCCATGATCGGCGGTGAGGGCAAAGACGATCGTGGATGAGTCGCGCAGCCGATACAGCGAGTCGATGAAGGCGCCAAGCGACCGATCGAGGCGCAACACGTTGTCATGCTGTTCGCGCGAGTCCGGACCGTAGCGGTGCCCGATGTAGTCGGTGGCTGAGAGCGAGATCGCCAGCACGTCGGTCTGCGGACCCTCGCCCAGGTTGAGCGACTGCAGCCCCGCGAGTGCCGCCGCCAGGGTGAACTCGTCCATCCCTGGGGGATAGGGCAGCTCGCCCGCCGCCCGGCCGGAGTCGGACGACATCACATGCGGAAACACGACGTTGCGACCGGTGTTCTCGATCGCCTGGCTGTCGGCCTCCGCGTATGATCCTGGCGGCAGCAGCAGTTCCCACGCTCGCCCGCTCAGACGCTGGGGAAAGCGGCGGGCGTTCACCGTGCGGATCCAGGTGGGGAGGGTGTCGCCATAATAGCGCGATGTGGTGAACTCGCCATTGGAGGTGGCGTACCAGAAGACGCTCTGCTTCGCGCGGCCCATCGGCAGGATCGCGCCCCGATCCTTGCGCGAGATGGACAATCCGCGCGACCGCTCATCGCGAGTACGGAGCCAGTCCATGAGGACCGACCCGCGAAACCGGTAGGGCGACGCGGGGAGGTCGCGTGACGTGAGCAGAGGCGACTGAGGATCCTCGACACCGGCGGTGTTGCGGAGAATGCCGGTGGAGCGGGGAAAACGGCCTGACATGGTCACCGAGTGTCCCGGGGCCGTTTCGGTGACGGCGTGGTCCTGGAACGCGTTGGTGAAGAACGCTCCGTGCTGTGTGAGGCGTGCGAGTCCGCCCGTGAGCTGCGTCCGCCAACGGTCCGGATAGTCCGCCCGCATCTGATCGATGGTGAGGAACACCACGAGGCGTGGACGCGGAGGCGGAGCCGCCGGCCGTTGCGCGTCAACGCGCGTGCCGGTAACCGCGAGCGCCGCGAGCGCGATGAGCATTGTCGACCGTGCCATGTCGTGCACTCCTTTCAGATTCTGACGTCCCGACGATGTGCCTCTGTCCGGAATCTATGCGCGGCTCTGCGGCGCGGGGGACTATGGCTGGTTGATCTCGCCCATGGGGTTCATGTGACTCATAGCACACTTTCCAGAATCGTGAGTCCTTCCTCGAGCTCGGCTCGCGTTGCCACGAGCGGTGGCAGCATGCGCAGAGTGAAATCGCCCGCCGAGCAGAGCAGGAGTCCGTGGGTGAGCGCCGCGCCGATCACCTGCGATGCCGTACCCATGATGTCGGCGCCCCACATGAGACCCATGCCGCGCACCTGCCGGATGCGCCCCGACCGACTCGCGATCTCCCGTAGTCGCTCGCCGAAGAATTCTCCGTTCTCACGGACCTGTGCGAGCAGCGCGGGATCCGAGAGGCGCTCGAGCACATGCAGCGCCACGCTCGACACGAACGGGCCGCCGCCGAAGGTGGTGCCGTGATCACCGGGCTTCACCGCGTCGGCGATGTGCTGCTTCATCAGGATCGCGCCCATGGGCAGGCCGCCTGCAAGCGGCTTCGCCAGCGTCATCATGTCGGGCTCGATCCCGGCATGTTCGTAGGCGAACAGCGTTCCCGTGCGTCCGAGACCGCACTGGATCTCATCGAGGATCAGCGCGATGTCCCGCTCCGCGGTCAGCGCGCGCAGTTCGCGCAGGAAGCCCGGATCCATCACGCGGACGCCCCCCTCCCCCTGAATGGGTTCCACCACGAGCGCGGCCACGGTGTCTTCGTTCAGCACGGAATCCAGTTCCGAGAGGTCGCGCTCGAATACGCCGATGCCTGGCGCCAACGGGCGGAAGGGCAGACGATACGACGGGCGATCGGTGGCCGCGAGCGTTCCGAAGAGACGTCCGTGAAAGGCACCACGCAATGCGATGATCTCGTGCTTGGCCTCGCCCATCGTCCGCGCCCACCGGCGAGCGAATTTGAACGCCCCTTCGTTCGCCTCTGCGCCAGAGTTGCAGAAGAACACGCTGTCGGCGAACGAACGCTGCACCAGCGCGGAGGCCAGCCGTTCTCCGGGTGCCGTACTGTAGAGATTGGACGTATGCACCAGGCCATCCGCGGCCGCATGCATCGCTTCGCGAAGTCCCGGGTCATCGTACCCGAGGGCATTGACTGCGATACCGCTCACGAAGTCGAGGTAGCTCCGGCCTTCCGCGTCGAACAGGCGAACGCCGCTGCCGCGCACGAACTCCACGGGCGCGCGCTTGTAGGTCCCGAGAATGGCGCTGGAGAACACGGGGGAGAGGTCGACACTTCCAGGCTGGGCCTCCTCCACCACGACGTCTGTCTGTTCCTTCATGGCCGGTGCAGTCATGTGCGCTCGCTCCCTGCTCGCGTCAACACGGTTCCACGATCGAGCTGTTCGATCGCGGCGATATCAGAAATGCGGACCCGCTCCACGCCTCCGTCGAGCGCCTGCAGCGCCGCCTCGAGCTTCGCGGCCATGCCGCCGGTTGCAACACCTCTCGCGATGAGATCCTGCGCGGCGTCCCTGTCGATCGCGCCGACAACGCTCTCGCCATCGCGAACGCCTTCCACGTCGGACACGAGCAGGAGATCGTCGGCCTCGAGCGCTACCGCGAACGCCGCTGCGGCGTCATCGCCATTCACATTCAACACAAGTCCCTGCGCCGGATCTGTACACCGGCTCACCGGAGAGATTACCGGCAGCAGTCCGCCGGCCAGCAGATGCTGCAGCAGCCCTACGTTCACCTCGCTGGGCGCGCCCACGAACCCGAGCTGTCCTGGGTTGGTTGGTACCGCGGACAGCAGTGCGGCATCCTCCCCGGACAGCCCGATCGCCGGCACCCCGCGCGCCACGAGCGCGCTCACGAGCCGCTTGTTGGCGGAGCCGGAGAGCGCCATGCGAATGATGTCGAGATCGACCTGGGCCGTGATGCGCCTTCCGCCGTGGAAGGCCGGAGTGACGCCGTAGTGCCGCTGAAGTGTGCTGACCTCATCACCGCCGCCGTGCACCACCAGCAGCTCCCCTGGAGCTGCGCGATGCGCCGCGGCGATGGCGTCGGGGAGGGAAATATCCGCCTGCGGGCGACCGCCCACCTTCACGACCCGCGTCATCAGAGCAGCCCGGAGGTCTCGTCGAGACCCAGCATGAGGTTGCAGTTCTGCACCGCCTGCCCAGCCGCTCCCTTCACCAGGTTGTCGATGGCAGAGGTGACCAGAAGCGCCGGACGCCGCAGCCCGGAGAGGGCCACGGCGGTGATCCTCACCCCATTGGTGCGGACGACGTCACGAAGCGCGGGCTGCTGCGCCACGACATCGATGAACGGTTCGTCGGTGTAGGCTTCGCGCAACGGAGCCAGGACATCACCGATGTCGTCGCACAGCGGAATCGTGATGCTGGAAAGGATCCCGCGGCTCACGGGCAACAGATGCGGCGTGAAGACGAGATCCGCGTCGGCATTCATGCTCCGGAGAGTCGCGTTCATCTCCAGCAGATGCCGATGCCCGTTCCCCGCGCCATACGCGCGGTAATCCTCTCCCACCTCGGCGAACAACAGTTCGCGCTTCGGCGAGTTGCCCGCGCCGGTGACGCCACTGGCCGAGTTGGCGACGATGGTGGCCCCAGGAGCCACGGCACCAGCGCGCAGATACGGCGCGATCGCCAGCAGGATGGAGGTGGGGTAGCACCCCGGGTTGGCGACTACATCCGCCGCAGCGATCCGGGCGCGCAGTCCGTTCTCCAGCTCCGGCATTCCGTACACTGCTTCCCCGTCATGCCCGTTGCCCGGACGCAGGTCGGTGGAGAGATCGACCACGCGAGCACCCGCCGCGCGCGCGCGCGCCACCCACTCGAGAGACGCGCCGTGAGGAAGCGCACTGAAGACTACAGCCGCGCTTCCCAGCTCGGCCTCATCCGCGCCCATAAAGGTGACGCTGCCACGCCCGGCACGCATGGTCTGGCCGCGCTGCTCATTGGCGGTGGCGAACGCGAGCGACAGGAACGGATGCCGTGCGATCAGTCCGCACAGCTCCCGTCCTGCGTAGCCACTTGCGCCGAGGACACCAACCGGTGTTTTATTCACGAAGGAATGCATAATCATGCATATCCGTGGGGTCAAGATATCCCTCATATCTTTTTGGCTTCCGGGGCCCGTGATGACCAAGAAGCGACTCCGCCAACGCGCGATCCTTGAAATCGTCTCCGCCAATGTGGTGGCCAGCCAGGAGGACCTGCGCTCGCTCCTCCATCAGCGCGCCATGGACGTGACCCAAGCCACGCTCTCGCGCGACCTGCGAGACCTGGGGCTCGTGCGTGCGCACATGGACGAAGGCCCGCGCTACGTGCTGCCGGAGGACGCGGGCGACTCCGGGGATTCGCCATTGCTGGCTCAATTGCTACCCCAGCTCTTCTCCAAGGTGGACGGCGTCGGCGAGCTGGTGGTCCTGCACACGGTGGCGAGCGGCGCCCAGCCGATCGCCGAGGCGATCGACCAGGAAGGGTACCCGGAAGTGCTGGGCACCATTGCGGGAGATGACACGATCCTCATCGTCACCCGCTCGGCCGCCGCCCGCATCACCCTCATCGAGCGCCTTCGCGCACTCGGCGAGCGTCACTGACCGGGTAACATTCACCCACGAAGTCCTCTTGACCCAGCGTTTGAAACTGTTTAAATATGCAGAATAATTGCATAATTCAACTTTCGGAGTTCATCCCATGACCCGTACCGTCGTCCTCGCCTACTCTGGCGGCCTCGATACATCCATCATCGTGCCCTGGCTTCGCGAGCACTATGACGCGAGGGTCATCTGTGTCGCGGCGGATATCGGTCAGGGCGCCGACGAGCTGCGCGGCGTGCGCGAGAAGGCGCTCGCCTCGGGCGCCGAGGAGTGTTATGTGGAGGATCTGCGGGAGGAATTCGTCCGGGACTTCATCTTCCCGACGCTCCGTGCGGGTGCCATCTACAACCGGAAGTATCTCCTTGGAACTGCCATGGCTCGCCCTCTCATCGCCAAGCGACAGGTGGAGGTCGCGCGGCGCGTGGGGGCTGATGCGCTGGCGCACGGCTGCACCGGTAAGGGGAATGATCAGGTCCGTTTCGAGATGACCTTCGCCACCCTGGCACCCGATCTTCCCGTGATCGCGCCCTGGCGCGAGTGGGACATCCGCAGCCGTGAGGATGCCATCGACTACGCGACGGCCAAGGGAATTCCCATCGTCGCCACGAAGGAGAAGATCTATTCCCGCGATGCCAATCTCTGGCACCTCTCCCACGAGGGGGGCAATCTCGAGGACCCCAACTCGGCGCCGAAGCCGGACATGTTCGTGCTCACCATGGACCCGGCCTCCGCGCCTGATACGGCGGAAGACGTGGTCATCGGCTTCGAGCAGGGAACGCCGGTGACGGTGAACGGGCGAGCCCTTGGGCCGGTGGAGCTCATCAGCGAGCTCAATACCCTGGCGGGCCGGCATGGCGTGGGCCGGATCGACCTCGTGGAGGATCGCATGGTGGGCATGAAGTCGCGCGGCGTGTACGAGACGCCAGGCGGCACGCTGCTCTACACCGCACACTCGGAGCTCGAGCAGCTCATCCTCGATCGCAAGACGCTCTCGGCCAAGGACATGATCGCACCGCGCTACGCGGATCTCGTGTATGAGGGACGTTGGTGGACGACGGAGCGCGAGGCGTACGACGCCTTCGTGAACGTCACACAGGAGCGCATCACCGGGACCGTCACCTTGCGCCTCTTCAAGGGTGGACTCACGGTGGTGGGGCGCGAAAGCATTCACGCGCTCTACGACGAGCGGTTCGTCACCTTCGGGGAGGATGACGTGTACGAGCAGAGCGATGCGGCCGGCTTCATTCGCCTGTTCGCGCTGCCCGCACGCGTTCGGGCCATCAAGGATCGTGAGCTTGCGGCGGCCAATGCGCCGGCGGACACAGGCGCCGGCGCCGGATCGCGCGCGACATGAGCGGTGACGGATCCACGCACAAGCTGTGGGGCGGGCGCTTCGGCACCGGCCCCACCGCGGCGTTCGAAGCACTCAACAACTCCATCGGGATCGACTTCCGGCTCTGGCCGCACGACGTGCGCCTCTCCAAGGCGTGGGCCGTTGCGCTGTGGAACGCCGGCGTCCTCACACGCGAAGAGAGCGCCACCATGGAGCGAGGGCTCGGTGCGGTGGCAACACGCATCGAGAATGGCGAGCAACCTGTGGCCTCCGACGAGGACGTCCACACGATGATCGACCGGCTGCTGCATCAGGAAATCGGCGACGTGGCCTCACGGCTTCACACTGGTCGAAGTCGCAACGATCAGGTGGCCACCGCCACGCGACTCTGGACGATGGACGCCTGCCTGCGGCTGGACGCGGCCGTCCGCTTGCTGCAGCAGGCGATGCTCGATCAGGCGACAACCCTCGAGCCGACGCTCATGCCCGCGTACACGCACCTTCAGCGCGCGATTCCCGTATCGGCGGCGCACTGGATGCTGTCGCATTTCTGGCCCCTCGAGCGCGACCGTGCACGCGTGCGTGCCGCGCAGCGCAGCGCCGCCGTCCTGCCCCTCGGCTCCGGCGCCGTCGCCGGTTCCGCGTATCCGATTTCGCGGGTGCTCATCCAGGGCACCCTCGGGTTCGATGCCATCAGTCAGAATTCCATCGACGCCGTGAGCGATCGCGACTTCGTAGCGGAGGTGTTGTTTGCGTCCACCATGATCGGAACGCATTTGTCGCGGCTGGCCGAGGATCTGATCATCTATGGCACCAGCGAGTTCGGGTTCGTGCAATTCGGCGAGGGGTATACCTCGGGCTCCAGCATGATGCCGCAAAAGCGGAATCCCGACGCCCTCGAGCTGGCGCGCGGCTCGGCCGCCCGCATGCTGGGTAATCTCACGGCGCTACTCGCGACGCTGAAGGGGCTGCCGTCCAGCTACAACAAGGATCTCCAGGACGACAAGCGCACACTCTTCGATGCGGTGGACACCCTGCTGCTGGTCCTGCCTGCCGTGTCGGGCGCGCTGGCGGAGTGCCGGTTTCGCGCCGAGCGCATGCAGGGCGCCCTCTCCAGCACGATGATGGCGACTGATCTCGCCGACTATCTCGTGCGGAAAGGCGTCACCTTCCGTGAGGCGCACGGCGCCGTGGGTACACTCGTGCGTGAGAGCGAAATGTCGGGTGTCGAGATGCAGGAACTGCCTCGCACTTCCTTCAGCGCGGCGCATGCGGCGTTCGGGGATGACGTACTCGATGCGTTGAGCGCGTCGCGCTCGGTGACCCATCGTGAGATCGATGGCGGAACCGGTCCGCGCGCCATCAGGGCGCAGCTCGACGCAGCGCGAACTGCGCTGCTGCCCCCGCCACCGCCCCGCTCGGTCAACGCACGCTGAAGCCAGGCGGTCCGCTCTGGAGCCGGATGTCATGCAGGCCGACAACACGAACTGAACGGACACCGCCCGGACGGCGCTCGAACAGTTCCTGTTGCCGGCCTGCACGACGTTCCATGCCCGGCATGGCCTCCGCGTAAAGCCAGAAGGAGCTCAGCGCACGGCGGCCGTGTTAAAGTGCGGATTCTCGATCAGGCCGATCTCGTTTCCAAAGGGGTCAGCTATCACGGCCATCCGAATTCCATCGCCCACTTCGCGAGCGGCAACTCGCGATGATGCGCCGGCGTTGAGCATGCGGTCGACCGTCAGTTCGAGTGAGGACACACCCCAGTAGGCGATGGTACCTCCAGCACCAGCCGTGCCGGACGCCATGTCAGGATCGAGTCCCAGCTCGAAGCCGCCGATCCGGAACCCCACGTAGAACGGTTCGTCGAAGTATGGCTGCGCGCCGAACGCTTCGCTGTAAAAGGCACGCGCGCGGCTCAGATCGGGCACGTGATGGATAACGGTGCGCAATCCGAGCGGAGCGCTGTCACCATTCATGCATGCGTGCGGAAGACCGTGGCTGAACCCTTCGCGGTGAAGGCCATCACGTCGTACCGATCCTTGCGCGCTCCCATTTCCATTCCGGGCGAGCCCGCTGGCATGCCCGGCACGGCAAGGCCCACGATGTTCCTGGGCGCGGTGGCGAGGAGACTCCTGATGTCTGCGGCCGGCACGTGTCCTTCGATGATGTAGCGACCGACCACCGCTGTGTGACACGAACGCAGCGGGGCGGGGACGCCCATGCTGTCTTTCAGTGAGTCCATGTCGGCGCGGTCGTGGACCGTGGTCGACATGGAGCTCCTGGCCAGATGTGCAACCCACTGCGTGCAGCAGCCGCAGGACGGATCCTTGTACACCGTGATGTGCACCGGTGCAGAGGCTGCGGACGCCGAGCGCGCCAGCAGCTGCAGTCCCGCCACACCAGCCACCGTGCCCCCCAGCGACCGAAGCCACTCCCGTCGCGTTGTCATCTGAGCCCTCTCTCTGAAGTCGACGCAACATACCCAGTGCGAGCGTTCGCGTTCCGGAAACTATCGAGAAGAGTCTCGCGCGTCGATGCCGGCAGGCTTTGATGGAGCAGACGTTTCCCCAGCCTGCCAGCCAGGATGGGCTCGACAGCGCACGCAGTGAGCACCGGGGCGAAAGTCGGCGATCACGCGCTGATACCATGACCCGTGCAGGTGTCGATAGCAGAGGATTCGTCGGCAGTCCACGCACACGCCGCCCTTCAGCAGATCCACACGGCCGCTGCACTGGTCGCAATCAGTGGTGATCTGCGAGCTCCGGAAAATCTCGAATGCGCTCATCATGATAAGATCGTCACTCTCTGCTTCGCCGCAAATCGGCGCACTACATTTCATCATGCCTCTCGCGAACGCTGCCGACGCGCTTCCGGTCGATGCGGTGCTGCCCGCGCTCTGCGCGGCGCTCGCCGAGCAGGGGCGGGCCGTGCTGGTCGCTCCGCCGGGAGCGGGCAAGACGACCCGCGTGCCCCTGGCGCTTCTCGATCAGCCCTGGGCCGCAACGGGGCGGATCGTGATGCTGGAGCCCCGCCGCCTCGCCACGAGAGCGTCCGCACGGCGCATGGCGAGTCTGCTCGGCGAGCCCGTGGGCGAGACCGTCGGCTTTCGCGTGCGCGGGGAATCCCGGGTCGCCGCCCGCACGCGCGTGGAGGTGGTCACCGAGGGCGTGCTGACACGGATGCTCGTGAGCGACCCCGCACTGGACGGAGTGGTGGCGCTCATCTTCGACGAGTTCCACGAGCGGAGCCTCAATGCCGACGTGGGCCTCGCGCTGGCGCTGCAGTCGCGCGCGCTGCTCCGGCCGGAGTTGCGCGTGCTCGTGATGTCCGCCACGCTCGACGCGATTCCCGTGGCGGCACTGCTCGATGACGCGCCGGTGATCACCAGCGAGGGGCGCGCCTTTCCCGTCGACATCCGCTATCTCCCGCAGCGCGGGGATCGGTTCATGGAGGAGGGTGTGGCGAGCGCCATCCTGCGCGCACTGCGCGAGGAACCCTCCGGCAGTGTGCTCGCCTTCCTGCCCGGCGCGAGCGAGATTCAGCGGTGTGCGTCCGTGCTGGAGATGCGCGGCCTTCCGGAGCGTGTGCGCATTCATCGGCTGTACGGCGACCTGACCGCATGGGAGCAGGATGCGGCGCTCGCGCCGCCCGCGCCGGGCATGCGCCATGTGGTGCTCGCGACGTCGATCGCGGAGACGAGCCTCACCATCGAGGGCGTGCACGTCGTGGTGGACGGCGGGTACGCACGCGTTCCACGGTATGCACCGCGGACCGGACTCACGAGGCTCGAGACCGTTCCTGTGTCCCATGCCTCTGCAGCGCAGCGCAGCGGGCGGGCGGGACGCACCGCGCCTGGCGTTGCGTACCGGCTCTGGGATGAAGCGCTCGGCGCGACGATGCCGCGCCGGGCCGTCCCGGAGATACTGGAGGCCGATCTTGCGTCGATGATGCTCGACTTGGCGGCCGCAGGCATCGTGGATCCCAGCAGCCTGCGATGGATTGACTCACCGCCGGCCGGCGCGGTGCAGGACGCCGTCGAGCTGCTCATGCAGCTTGGCGCTCTGGACGACCGCCGGCGTATCACCACTCACGGGCGCGTGATGGCCGCACTCGGCACGCACCCCAGGCTGGCGCATATGATGGCGTGGGCCACCGCTGCGCATGCCGGTGCGACGGGGGCGTTGGTGGCGGCGCTGTTGCAGGAACGCGACGTCATGCGGGGCGAGGATGCGCTCCTCGATCCTGACCTGGCCAGTCGTGTGGAGCTCGCGGCGCGCGCGGCGCAGCCGGATGACAGTGCTGGCATTCGCACTGTGCGTCTCGTGGCCGCACGCTGGCGCGCACAGCTGGGTGTGGGAGCCTCCGATCGCGTCGATGTATCGCGCCTGGGAGAGCTGTGCGCGGAGGCGTATCCGGATCGCGTGGCACTGCGTCGTGTGGACGGCGGGCATCGATATCTGCTCACCAACGGCACCGGAGTGGAGCTCGCGCATCCCGGAGGACTCGCGGACGCCGAGTGGCTTGTGGTGGCCGATCTTGAAGGCCGGGCCGGTCACACGCGCGTGCGTCGCGCTGCGCGCCTGGAGCCCGTGGTGGCGCGCGCGATCGCCGAGCGTCGCGCGGTGACGGAAGAAGTCGTGGAATGGGACGATGTGGCCGGTGTGGTCCGCACCGAGGAGCGGCGGCGGATGGGAGCGATCGTCCTTGGCGCCCGCCCGTTACGGGATCCACGGCCCGAGTCCGTGGCCGCGGTGGTACGCCAGGCCATTGAAGACGGCTGCATTCAGGTGCCGTGGAGCGAGGGCGCTCGTGCGCTGCGCGAACGCATGGTCTTCGCTGCGTCCATCAATCAGGATGTGCACGCGCCAACCGATGCCGAGATGGCCGCACTCGTGGAGC